>JBEPXK010000015.1:0-16826 GCA_041641915.1 Planctomycetota bacterium | reverse complement strand
TGCATGTGCTTCCGGCGTTGCCGCGCGACTGGCGTGAGCTGGATATCGCCGGCATGCGCGCCGAGGGGGCGCTGTGCGTCGATGCCGCGGTGCGCGACGGCCGGGTGATCGCGGTCCGGCTGCGCGCCGACCAGCCGGTACGCGTGCGCGTCGCGCCGCACCTGGGCGATGGCTGCCTGGTCGACGGCCGGCCCTGCCCGGGTGCCGTCTGCGAGCTCGATTTCGTTGCCGGGCAGGCGGTGCTGCTGACCCGCCGCGACGGTGACCCGGTCGCCGCCGCGACGCTGTTGGACGCGGTCGGCTGAACCGCGTTCGCGCTGGCGCCGGTCAGCTGTCGCCGGGCTCTGCGGTGCTGACGATGTGCAGCTCCTTGAGTTGCTCGGGGCTGACCGCGCTCGGCGCCTCGCTCATCAGATCGCTGGCCTTCTGGGTCTTGGGGAAGGCGATCACGTCGCGGATCGACTCGGTGCCGGCCAGCTGCATCACCACCCGGTCGAGACCGAAGGCGATGCCGCCGTGCGGTGGCGCGCCGTACTTGAGCGCTTCGAGCAGGAAGCCGAACTTCTCCTGCGCCTCGGCCGCGTCGATCTTCAGCGCGGCGAACACGCGTTGCTGCACCGCCGGATCGTGGATGCGGATCGAGCCGCCGCCGAGTTCGACGCCGTTGAGCACCAGGTCGTAGCTCTGCGACAGGCAGCGCGCCGGTTCGGTCTCGAGGCGTTCGAGATGGTCGGGGTAGGGGGCGGTGAAGGGGTGGTGCACGCTGAGGTAGCGCTGGCCCTCTTCGTCGTATTCGAACATCGGCGCCGAGTGGACCCAGAGGAACTGCCAGTCGTCCGCGGCGGCCACCTGCAGCAGGTTGACACCGACCTCGACGCGCACCGCGCCCAGGGTGGCCTCCACGATGCGGTGCTTGTCGGCGCCGAAGAACAGCACGTCGCCGGGCTCGACCTCCAGCCGCCGGGTGAGCTCCTGCTTGGCCGCGTCGGTGATGTTGCGCGCGGCCGGGCCCTGCCAGGCGCCGTCGGCGCCGATCTTGATCCAGGCCAGGCCCTTGGCGCCGTAGTCGCGCACGAACTGCTTGTCGAGGTAGTCGAGATTGCGGCGCGAGAGCTTGTCCGCCGCGCCCTTGGCGTTGAAGCCGCGGCAGACGCCGCCCTCGGCCACGCCGCGCTGAAATACGACGAAGCCGGAGTCCGGGGCCCAGTCCGAGAGCTCGGCGATCTCCATGCCGAAGCGCAGATCGGGTTTGTCCGAGCCGTAGCGCAGCATGGCCTCGTCGTAGCTCATCCGCGGCACCGTGCCGATGTCGTGGCCGCGCAGCTCCTGCCACAGGCGGCGGAACAGACCTTCGGCCATCGCCATCACGTCGTCCATCTCGACGAAGCTCATCTCCACGTCGACCTGGGTGAACTCCGGTTGGCGTTCGGCGCGCAGGTCCTCGTCGCGGAAACACCGCGCGATCTGCATGTAGCGGTCGAAACCGCCGACCATCAACAGCTGCTTGAACAACTGCGGGCTCTGGGGCAGGGCGTAGAACGCACCGGGGTGGACCCGGGCCGGCACGAGGTAGTCGCGCGCGCCTTCGGGGGTCGACTTGCACAGGATCGGCGTCTCGATGTCGAGGAAGCCCGCTGCGTCGAAGTAGTCGCGGATCATCTTGGTCGCGCGATGACGCAACAGGAAGCGTTGTTGCACCGCGCTGCGCCGCAGGTCGAGGTAGCGGTGGCGCAGGCGCACCTCTTCGCCGACCTTGGCGTACTCGTCGAGCTCGAAGGGGGGCGTCTCGGCCTTCGCAAGCACCGTCAGCTCGGTGGCGTAGACCTCGATCTCGCCGGTGGGCAGGTTCGGGTTCACGTTCTCGCCGCGGCTCTCGACCTTGCCGGTGATCGCGATGACCCATTCGCCGCGCAGCCGGTCGGCGCGCTCGTGGACCTCGGGGCCGCAGACGTCGGCATCGAAGGTGACCTGGGTCAGGCCTTCGCGGTCGCGCAGGTCGACGAAGATCACCCCGCCGTGGTCGCGCCGGTTGTGGATCCAGCCGCTGAGGGAGACGGTGGTGCCGGTGTCGGTGCCGCGCAGTGCGCCGCAGGAGTGGGTCCGCTTCATGGGGCCGCCCTTTCGTTCGTCGGGGCGGCAGGGTAGGCGGGGCGCCATCCGCGGCAAGGGCCGTGCGCCGGCCCGGATCGCCGGTGGGGTCGGCCTCAGGCGTCGGTCTCCGGCGGCCAGCTGCCCAGGGCGGTCAGCCCGCGGCGCAGCGTGCGGGGCAGCCGCTCGACCACGTCTTCGGGAATGTAGCAGGGGCCCTGTTCCTCCCACAGCTCGTCGGCGGTGGTGGTCAGCCAGTAGGCGGCGAGCCGGGCCGCGTCGAAAGGGGTCAGGCCGCGAGCCATGAATCCGGCGGTCATCCCGGCGAGGCAATCGCCGGTGCCGCCGACGGCCATGCGCGGGTTGCCACGGCGGTTACGCACCCAGCGACGACCGTTGGAGATGAAATCGATCCGCCCCTTGCGCAGCAGCACGCGATCGGGCCGGGCGAAGGCGTGGACCGCCTCCTCGGTCGGCTCGTGGCCGAGCAGGTTGCGCGCCTCGGCGCGGTGCGGTGTGATCACCGTCGGCACCGGCCCCACCGGCTGGTCGCGGATGTCCTTGGCCAGGGCGGCGATGCCGTCGGCGTCGACCACCACCGGGACCTCCATCTCGGTGGCGAGGCTGTAGGCCTGTTGCGCCGCCTCGGGGCAGCCGGGCTCGCGGCCGATGCCCGGGCCGATGAGCACCGCGCTGGCGCGGGCGATCAGCGGGGTCAGCGTCTCGTAGGCCACCGGCGCGAGCAGGCGGCCCTCCTGACGGTGGGTGATGATGCTCGGCGGCAGATCAGGGCCGTCGGCGGTGAAGGCGCGGACCTGGTCGCAGCCGGTGCGCAGGGCGGCGGTGGTGGCGAAGTGGAGCGAGCCGGGGAAGGCGCCGCCGCCGACGACCAGCAGCTCGCCGTGCGAGCCCTTGTGCCCGGCGCTGCGCAGCGGCGGGAACAGGCGCAGGACGTTGGCGTGGACCTCGTGGTAGGCGGCGGGGTCGATGCCGATGTCGACGGTCTTGAAGCCGCGCAGCCGCGGTTCGAGCAGCAGTTCGGCCTTGGCCACCTGCAGGCAGAGGGCGAAGCAGTTCGCGAGCATTGCCTCGCTGCCCAGGCCGGTGGGAACGTCGACCGCCAGCACCTCGCAGGTGTTGCCGGCGAGGCGTTTGAGCGCCCCGGCCACCGCGCCGCGCGGTGGGCCCTTGGCGCCGGCGCCGAGGATCGCGTCGACGATCAGTGCCGGCTCGCCGCTTGGGCCCTCGACCACCGTGACCAGGTTGCGCGCCCGGTCGGCGGCGCGGCGGCACAGCTTGCTGCGCGGTTCGATTACCGGCCAGACCCGGACCTCGTGTCCGGCCTGGGCCAGGTGGCGGGCGCAGACCCAGCCGTCGCCGCCGTTGTTGCCCGGTCCGGTGAGCACCAGGATCGCGCCCTCCGGCCGGTGGCTCGCCGCCTCGGCCGCGATCGCGGCGCCAGCGCGCTCCATCAATTCGCCGATATCGTGACCGAGCACGGCCGCCGCTTCGTCGATCAGGGCGACTTCGGCCATCGGGACGACGGGGGCAGGGAGCACCATAGCGGTGGTATTCTTCCTCGCGGCGGTGGGGTGCCAGAGCGGTGGCCACGCTGCGGGTGTTGGCGTGTCACGACCGCGGTGGGGTGGCGCGTCGCGGTCGACCCGGTACGGTGTGCGCCCCGCGGCCGCGGCCGGCGTTGGCCGCCTGTCGGGCGAGGAGGAGCCGCCATGTCCCAGACCGGTACCGGCACCCGGCGCAGCAGACCGGGGCGCTTCGGACCCTACGGCGGGCGTTACGTCCCCGAGACGCTGATTCCGGCGCTCGAGGAGATCGAGACGTGCTACGCCGGCCTGCGGCGCGACGGCGACTTCCGCCGCCGCTTCCGTGACCTGCTGCGCGAATACGTCGGCCGCCCCACCCCGCTGACCTACGCCGCCGAGCTCTCGCGGCGCCACGACCGTCGGATCTGGCTCAAACGCGAAGATCTGTGCCATACCGGCGCGCACAAGATCAACAACGCCCTCGGCCAGGGCCTGCTGGCGCAGGCGCTGGGCAAGCGGCGGATCATCGCCGAAACCGGCGCCGGACAGCACGGCGTGGCCACCGCGACCGCCTGCGCGCTGCTCGGACTCGAATGCCGGATCTACATGGGCACCGAGGACATGCGCCGCCAGGCGCCGAACGTCTACCGCATGCGGCTGCTCGGGGCCGAGGTCGCCGGTGTCGACTCGGGCCAGCGCACGCTCAAGGACGCGGTCAACGAGGCGCTACGCGATTGGGTGGCCAACGTCGGCACCACCCACTACATCCTCGGCTCGGCGCTCGGGCCGCACCCTTTCCCGACCATGGTGCGGGATTTCCAGAGCGTGATCGGGCGCGAGGCGCGGCGGCAGATCAAGGCGGCCACCGGCGCGCTGCCCCAGGCCTGCGTCGCCTGCGTCGGTGGCGGCAGCAACGCCATCGGCCTGTTCCATCCCTTCGTCAAGGATCGCGATGTCGCACTCTACGGTGTCGAGGCCGGCGGGCGCGGCCCCGGGCTCGGCGAGCACGCGGCGCGCTTCGACGGCGGGAGTTTCGGTGTTTTCCAGGGCATGGCCAGTTTCGTATTGCAGGACGACGAAGGCCAGGTCCGCGGCACCCATTCGATCAGCGCCGGGCTCGATTACGCCGCGGTCGGCCCCGAGCACGCCTGGCTGCGCGAACTCGGCCGTGCGCGCTACCTGCGCTGCAGCGACGCCGAGGCCCTCGCCGGCTTCCACGCGCTGTGCGAGGCCGAAGGCATCATTCCGGCGCTGGAGAGCGCCCACGCGGTGGGCGCGTTGCCACGGATCGTGGCGGAACTGCCGAGCGACGCCGCCGTCGTGCTCAACCTCTCCGGACGCGGCGACAAGGATGTGGCCGAGGTGGCACGCCTCGAGGGGGTGGAACTGTGAGCGGCAACCGGATCACGGCGCGCTTCACCGAACTCGCCGCCGCGGGGCGCAAGGCCTTCGTCGCCTATCTCACCGCTGGTGACCCCGACCTCGACACCACCGTGGAGTTGGTCTGCGGCATGGACGCCGCTGGCGTCGACGTGATCGAGCTCGGCTTCCCGTACAGCGACCCGATGGCCGACGGGCCGGCGATCCAGGCGGCGGGCGAACGCGCCCGCGCCGCCGGCGCGACGCTGACGGGGATCCTCGATGCGGTGCGGCGCATCCGCGCGCGCAGCCAGGTGCCCCTGCTCGCCTTCACCTATCTTGGACCGGTGATGGCCTACGGCATCGAACGCTTCGCGCGCGACGCCGCCGCGGCCGGGCTCGACGGCGTCCTGCCGCTGGACCTGCCCTACGAGGAGGGCGCCGAGCTGCGCGCGGCGCTCGCCGCGCACGGTCTGGTCGGGGTGTGCCTGGTGGCACCGAACACCGCCGCGCAACGGCGCGCGCGTCTGGCCCGGCTCAGCCGCGGCTTCCTCTACTACGTCTGCCGCTACGGGGTCACCGGCGAGCGCGCCGAGCTGCCCGCCGACCTGGGCGAGCAGGTGGCCTCGCTCAAGCAGCAGGCCGGCGGGTTGCCGGTATGCATCGGCTTCGGCATCAGCTCGCCGGAACAGGCGGCGGCCGCCGCACGCTGCGGCGACGGCGCGGTGGTCGGCAGCCACCTGGTGCGGCTGATCGAACGCGAGACCGGTTCGCCCGAGCTGGTGGCCACGGTCTGCCGTCGTGCCGGCGAGCTCGCCGCTGCGGTGCACGGAGTCGCATCCGGATGACCGCGGACCCTGAGGGCGACAGGGCGATGCCGCTCGGCGACCACCTGGACGAGCTGCGCGCGCGCATCATCCGCGTGCTGCTGGTGATGGTGGTATTGGTGGTGGTGTGTCTGGTGTTCCAGGCACAGATCAAGGATTTCGTGGAGTTACCGCTGCGCCGGGCGTTGACGATGGTCGACCCGCTGACGTTGCGCCGGGTCGGCCTGGCGCTCGAGCCCGGCGAGGCGCTACTCAAGTTGCTCTCCCTGATCGAGGCACCGATCCAGGCTTTCAAGCTGGCGCTGCTGTTCGCCTTCGCCGGCGCCTTCCCTTATCTGCTCTACCAACTCTGGTCCTTCGTCGTGCCCGCGTTGCATCGAGCCGAACGCCGGGTGGCCTTCCTGATGCTGCCGGCGGCGGTGGTGTTTTTCTATGCCGGTGCGGCGTTGGGCTACTGGTACGGCCTGCCGTATTTCTTCAAGTTCCTGATCGAGTTCAACGCGATCGAGCGTGCCGAACTGGAGCTGCGCCAGAGCTATTACCACAGCCTGTTCACGATGATGACCCTCGCCTTCGGCCTGGTCATGGACCTGCCGTGGCTGATCCTGGTGCTGGTCAAGGCCAAGGTGGTGACCCCGGCGCAGATCGCGGCCAAGCGCCGCCTGCTGCTGCTCATCGGCATCCTGCTCGCTGCGGTGTTCACCCCGCCGGATCCCTTCTCGCAGCTGATGCTGTTCGGGATCATGGTGGTGATGTTCGAGAGCGGGTTGTTCGCGGCGCGCCTGGTCTACCGGCGCGATCAGCGGGCACTGGCGCAGCGGGAGGCCGACGATGCCGCATAGACCGGTGGTGGTGATCAAGCTCGGCTCGAACGCCTTGAGCGACGCCGCGGGGCATATCGATCTGCCCTTCCTCGACTCGGTGGTGCAGCAGGTGCGCGGGCTGATCGACGCCGGGCGGCGACCGGTGCTGGTCTCCAGCGGTGCGGTCTCCTGTGGCATGGCCCGGATGGGGCTGACCCGCCGCCCGAGCACGATCAGCGAGACCCAGGCGCTGGCCGCGATCGGCCAGGCCGACCTCGCGCATCGCTGGCAGGAGGCCTGCGCGCGGGTCGGCATCGTCGCGGCGCAGGTGTTGTTGACCCAGGACGCCTTCGATGATCGCCAGCGCTACCTCAATCTCACCGGCACCTTCCGCGCGCTGTTCGCGCGTGGCGTGGTTCCGGTGGTCAACGAGAACGACACCGTGGCCGTCGACGAGCTGACGGTGGGCGACAACGATCGTCTGAGCGCGCTGGTCGCCAGCCAGCTCGGGGCCGGATTGCTGGTCCTGCTCACCGACATCGCCGGCTACTACGATCGCGACCCCAAGCGCGATCCGACCGCCGAGCTGGTGCGTCAGATCCCGCCAGTGACGCCGGCGATGATCGCCGCGGCCGGCGGCGGTGGCGCACGCGGTCGTGGGGGGATGCGCTCCAAGCTCGAAGCGGTACGGCTGGCCACCGGGGCGGGGGTGGAGACGGTGATCGCCAACGCGCGCGAGCCGGAGGCGATTCTGCGCATCGTGCGCGGCGAGGCGGTCGGCAGCCGCGCCGCGGCCGCGGCGCGTAGCGGGTCGAGTTCGCGGCGCCGTTGGCTGGCGCTGGCGCGGGCGATCCGCGGTACGTTGATCGTCGATGCTGGCGCGGTGCAGGCACTGTGCGAGCGCGGGCGCAGCCTGCTGAGCGCCGGGATCGTTGCCGTCGAGGGGAGTTTCGCGCGCGGCGACACGGTGGCCATCGCCGGGCCCGAGGGGCGGGTCGTCGCCCGGGGCATGGCCGGGCTCTCAGCCGCGGAGCTGCGCGCGATCGCCGGCCTGCGCACCGACCAAGCCCGCAAACGCCTGGGCTACGCCCTGCCCAAGGCCGCGGTCCATCGCGACGATCTGTTGTTGGTCTGAGTCGCGGCTCCTGTTCAGAGCAGCGCTGCTGCCGCTGAAGATTGCTGACCGCACGTCGCGTTCTTTCGCGTTGCGCCGGAATCCCCTGCGGGATCCGGCCCAGAGGGACAACCAGCACCCAGCGACCTGCGCTTGATCCCGATTGCCCAATAGTCATCATTCTCCATGCCCAAACTGCTCAGTAAGCCCTCCCTCCACGTATTTGTGTGTCTCCTGTTGATAGCCTGTGGGGGAGACGATCCCCAGCCAGCCGCGTCGCAACCGGAGTCGGCTCAGGCACCGCAGCAGTCCACGCGGGATCGCCGCGCTGAGACCGAGGCGGTCACCACACCGCGTGCTGCCAGACCCGCGGTAATCGACCGGACGACGTTCGAGGCCGCCCTGGCCAGATCACAACCGGCGAGCGGAGCGATCGTCACCGGCACCACGACGGTGGTGGGGTGGTCACCGGCCGGCCTCGTCGGGGCCTTCACATGGTCGGTTCGCCACCGCGAGCGCGGCGCCAAGGCCTGGAAGACGGTCGATGGCGGTGACGCTCCTCCGTTGCGCCATCTGCAACTCACCGGCCTGAAGGACGGCGTTACTTACGAGTACCAGATCGTCGTGCGGGTTGATGGCCAGACCATTGAGGGGCCGATCCGGGTATTCACCGCCGCGACCGGAGTGCATTTTTCCGAGCGGACGCGCCGGGTCACGATCGCGCGCGACTACGAGCAACGCACCGCCATCGCGATCGCCAATCCCACCGATCGGTCCTGCACCGTCGCGCTGACGGTCGACGTGGCTCCACCGGACCTGCCGCTCGGATTCGTGGGCCGCTCTACGGACGTGTCCTCGGTTACCCTTCCGGCCAACGGGTCGGTACGCGTTCCGTTGGCCTTATTCGCGCAGGATGCGCCCCCTGGCAGACACCGCTGCGTTATCGCCTTGCGCACGAAAGGCGATGGACAGGCGGCCGGCGACCGCGTCACCCTCGAAATCGACGTTGCCGCCCCCGTGTTCGACGTGGCAGTCACCACCGCCGAACCCGCGCCGACGACCCTGGCCACGCCCCTGGTGGTGAGCAACAAGGGCCAGACCCTCACGGATCTGGCGCTCGTGGCGGTCGGCGAAAACGCGCACCGCGTCCGCTGTGTCCCGAGCGTCACCCATGCACGGCTTCTGGCGAAGGACGCGATCACATCTACCGTCATCCCGCTGCTGCGACCCGGTGAGCGCGAACTGGCGTGCGAGTTCGAGATCCGCGCCGCCGGCCGGAGCAAACGCGTGCCGGTCACCTTCACCGTGCCCGATGACAAGCGGGTCTACATCGCCCTGACCCACAGCACCGCCACCAGCGAAGGCGAGAATTGGCACTGCACCAACCGGCCGAAGGTGGAGGACGAGCTCCCCGGCACCGGCAATGGGCCGAAGGGAGGAGCCGATTCCGACGGTAGCGAGAACCCAGACGATGGACCGGGAGATGACCTGGGACCGCAGTGGGCGAGATCGCACGACACGCCGGGGCTCCTTTTCACCGACGAGGGCGAACCGGCCTATGACGGGGACTACCTGGACGGCCTCAAATCCAACGGACGTTGGGACGAAGTGCGGTCCCTGGAAAACGCGTATGACAACGCGCGCGAGAGCTACAGGGACAATCTATCGGCATGGTCCAAGGGCAGGGAGTGCGTCCAAGGCGCCATCAGAAAGGGCCGCAAGCTTCTCAAGAAAGAACAGACCGGTGAAAGCAGCGCAACGTCGGGTTTTCGCGGCGGAGTCGTCAGAGCGAGCGTTGCGGCGTGTTATCCCGAGCTGGAGGTCGACAACTACCGCAGTCCGCACATCCTGGTCAAGCCCGATGGCAGCGCTGCTCTGGTCTGGCACTGCATGGATGGCAAGAACCAGGAAGTAGCCTACATCGGCTGGCACGCCGACGGCGCGAAACGCGGCCCCATCAACCTGTCGGACGCTCCGGGCAGCTCCCGTTGGCCGACCGTCGACGGCGACCCGGCGGGCATTCTTGTGGCGGCCTGGGAAGACGACCGGGATGGCCAGGCGATGGAGATCTACCTGCGTCGATCACTCGATGGCGGCGCGTCCTGGCAAGCAGCCCAGCGACTCACCGAGCACGGCCAGGGCGCCTTCGATCCCATCCTTTGGCGCCACGGCACCACCTGGGCCATCGCCTGGGAAGATGCGCGCGGCGGCATCTACATCCGTCGTAGCGAGGACGACGGCGTGACCTGGCTGCCGGAGATCCGGGTGACGGACGGTAAGGCGGCCTGGCCGCAACTCGCCGGCACTCCGGACAATCTCTGGTGCGCCTGGGAACTCGACACCGGTGAGAGCGAACGCATCTACGTCACCCGATCCACCGATGGTGGCAAGACCTGGGCCGAACCGGACGACTACCGCAGCCACTGGAAGACCACGCACAACGGCGAACCCGCGTTGGCCGTGACCGACGGCCGCTGCTACCTGGCCTGGCGCACGGGTCAGGGCGATGCGAGCGAGATCAGTTTCGCCGCCTGCGTCGAAGGCGAGTGGACGGGAATCACCAGCATCACCGACGACAAGGTGTTCAGTGAATACCCCACGCTCATGGCCAACGGTGACCACATGATCTGCACCTATGTCTCCGAGGCCTACGGCGTGGCCACGCCCTACATGCGTGAATCCACCGATGGCGGCAGGACCTGGGGCGAGGCCCGACGGGAGGCTCGCTACGCCGGTAACGTCTCCGCTACGCTGCTGACCGTGAACTTCGGCCTCCCCTACGACCGTAGCACCTACAAGAAGCACGACACGACCATCCGCATCAACGGTCATACAGTGGCCAGGCTCGAGGACACGATCCCCGAGGGGCGTTACGTTCTGCCCGTCGACCCGCGCTTCCTCGCGTACCGTCCGGGTGGGATCAGCACCAATCGTATTGTGTTCGATACGGTGCATCTCAACGGTGGCCACTACCTCATCACCACCAACTTCAAGCTGATCCAGTTCCTCGGCTACCAGGAACGGCCAATCGTCGCCGCCAGCCAGGCCGAGGCGGACAAGCTGGCGCAGGCCGAGTACGGCAGTCACGTCAACCACGATCGACCCGATGCCGCCATCTACGCCAACCTTATCGAAGGCCTGCCCGAAGACACCACCACCGCGCAGACGATCACGCTGCGCGTGCCGGTCATGAACGTGGGGCCCGTGCCCCTGCGCGGCGCTACGGTATTGTGCCTGCGCGACAATGTGGAACGCGACCAACTGGCTCCCGCCCAGCGCATTGAGACCCCGATCGCGCCACGCGAGCGTGCGTCCGTGACGTTCACGCTTGAGCATGATGGCAAGCCGCTGCGCGTACTGCTGCGCGTCGACACCGACGGTCCGGATGCCTGCTGGGACAACAGCCGGCACATGATGACCCTCGGCAAGCCCGGCCCGGGCCGCGTCGAAGTCATCGCCGACGGCGATGCGACCTACACCGTCGCCGAGCCCCACGACGGCACGCCGGTATTGACGCTTGAAGCCGGCACGCCGACCGAGTTGCCACCTGGCCCCTACGATCTGCGCGATGCGGCCGGCACGGTGGTTCACCCGGTCTTCGGTGTTCGGAGCGACGAGACGACCCAGCTTGATCTCGCCGGTATGGGCACCGTTACGGTACGGACACCGGAAACGGCAGAGCTGACCTTCACCGGCGAAGCCGCCGAACTCACGGCCAAGAGCAATGCACCCGTACGCCTGCCGCCCGGTTACTACCGCGTCGATGGCGGCGACGAACTGATCGTGCCCCCCATCACCGTACGCCGTGCACAGTCCCGGACCGTGGTTGCCGACGCGGCGGGGTGGATCGAGGCCGACGGGTTCCACGACAGGATCATGTACCGCCGCCTGCGGGCCTTCGACGTCCACGGCGTCGAGGTCGGCAGCACGCTTGGCACGTCGCTGAAGTTGCGCCCCGGGACCTACACCCTGCGCAAGCAGCACGCGTGGCTGGCCGATGTGGCCGTCAAGGCGGGCGAGACCACCACGGTGACCCTGAAGCACGCCGGCGGTATCGAGGTGACCTGCGACCTGCCCAAGGCGGGAGATCATCTCTTCAAGGTGTATAACACCGCGGGAGAAAAGGTCGGCGAGATATTCATCGGGTACATGCTCGCTCTGCCCGTGGGGACCTACACGGTGAAGGTGCTCGGCCAGACCTTCAACGACATCACCGTCGCCGAGGACAAGGCCACCAAGATCCCGCTCGAACGTCTGGGTTGCCTCAGCATCAAGGTGCCGTGGTCGAGAGTGAAGGTCGTGGATGCACAGGAGCAGGTCGTGTACGACAATTACGGCTCGCCACCACTGCATCTTCCGGCCGGCACCTATACCGTCACCTGCCGCAAGGACGGCAAGACCCTCGGAACGGTGACCGCCGTCACCGTCACGGCGGGCGAGACCACCCATGTCACCATTCCGGCCACGAGCGATGCGGTCGATAATCCCGAACCCGAGGAAGCCAAGCCATGATCGATGCCCTGCTCCGCCCGATCGCTTTGTGCGCCATGATCGTAAGCGCACATGCCGTCGTACGCGTCACCGTTACAGACGGCGGCGATTCCGGCGTTCTGAAGCTACCGAAGCTCGGCGTTGTCTTCTCCTTTCCCGAGGGATGGCGGGTGGGCCAACAAGACGAAGCGGTCCACGTGCTCCACAAGCCGAAGTTCGCCCAGGTCAACATCCGCCACTTCGCACTTCCGGCCGAGGGCATGCCGCTGGAGACCTTCGTCGGGCGCGTCACCAAGACGATGACACCACCCTACACGCTGGTGAAAGACCACGGGATCCAGCAGATCGGCGGCAACACGTTCCACGTCCAGGACCTCAAGAAACAGGGTGGCGACCGCGCCAACTGGACCGCCTGGTTCACCATCACCGACACCAACCGTGGGCTGTGGATTGTATGCGAGTACGGCGGCGAGCGCAGTCGCAAGGAAGTGCTGCAGGTCATCGGTTCGATGCGTCGACCGGGACAGCCGGATCCGCTTGCCGAAACCGAACCACCTGCGGAGGAACCCGGCGCGAAGTCGGAGCCGGTGGCGCCGAAGGAACCCACCCCGGACGATCCGCCGGAGCCCCCGGTCGTCGGCGAGCCCGAGAGCTCGGATGCGCCGGAGGTGTCCCCGGTGCCGCGCGAACCGGAAGCGGATGCGCCGCCGAAGGGCGACCCCAAGTCGCCGCTCGCACGACACCGAGGCGAACCCGAACCCGAACCCGAGCCCGAGCCCGAGCCCGAGCCCAGCACCAGGCAACCGGCACCGGCACCGGCACCAGCCGCGCCATCCGGCCCCAAGAATCCCGATGGAACCTATCGGGTTTTCGGCACGTACGCCGACGATGGCTTCTTCAAGGGCACCGTCTTTCGTTCGAGTCTGCGCGACAGGACCGCCCTGCCAGCCTACATCGCCTTCTGGCCGGCCAAGCCCGACCCGCAACCCATCCTTACGGCCACCGACGACCGCGGCCGCTATACCGTTGACCTGCCCAAAGGAACCTACACGGCCGAGATCTACGACGCCGATGGAAGGGTCTGGAAACTCCTCAAGGGCGCGGGGGAATTCAAGAGCCGTGGCCGGCGCGGTCTGCAGCACTTCAAGATCGACAACGACGACAACTGATCGCTATCTCAGGCAGGACAGGTCCCTCAGAGCTCCAGGAAAGGCTACCAAACCGATCCCGGCCTTGCGCACGTCAGCGCGCCGCCGAGGGGGTCATGGGGGCCGGGCCGGCCCCCATCGGCCGACGGAGCCCTGTTTTCCCAAGAAAATGGGCCG
Source organism: Planctomycetota bacterium (assembly GCA_041641915.1). Classification (GTDB taxonomy): domain Bacteria; phylum Planctomycetota; class UBA11346; order UBA11346; family UBA11346; genus SLQH01. The sequence continues at coordinate 3,275 of JBEPXK010000015.1, read as the reverse complement.
GCGGCCGGTGGAGCACGACGAGCGACAGCGAGGAAGTGCCGTCGAGGGTGGCTTCGCGCGCGGCGACACGGTGGCCATCGCCGGCCTGCGCATCGACCAGGCCCGCAAACGCCTGGGCTACGCCCTGCCCAAGGTCGCGGTCCATCGCGACGATCTGTTGTTGGTCTGAGTCGATCAGCCGCTGCCGGTCGCGGGCGGGTGCTGCGCTTCGCTGTCGGTGACGCGGGGGATACGGTGACCGCCGCTGCGGCGCGCGGCGAGGCGGGCGCGGTGGACGAGGTCGGCGAGCGCGTCGCGCATGTCGGCGTGGATCTGGAGGAAACGGTCGGTGCCGACGATGCGCAGCACCTTCATGATCGCCTCCGGTGGGCGGAACAGCTCGAGGCACAGCCGGCGGCTGTGGGTGACCAGCGCGGAGATCCCCGCGGTGGCGATGCCGGTCATCTGGGCGCAGTCCATCACCACGCCGGGGCAGGTGCGCGGATCGATCCCGGCGAGCGCCTGGTCGAGCTCGTCGCCGGCAGCGTCATCGATGCGCGGCGGCAGGCTGAGATGGGCGACGCGATTGCCCTTGCCGATGATGTAGGCGTAGGGGCCGGTGATCACCCGGTCGGGCCGGCCTACGCGCGCGCGTTCGAGCAGCAGCTGGCGCGGGCGGCGACCGTGACGCAGGAGGCAGAGGTTGGTGGCCACGACCTTGGCCACGGCCAGGGCGCCGGCCGGGTTGGTCGCCACCGCGTCGATATGCAGGCTGCCCAGGGGGGTGGCGCTGTCATCGCTCATGCGGAACGGCAACACCACCGGAATCGCATAGAAGGCCATGCCTTCGAGTATGCCCGCGCGCAGGATGGCCCCAAGGAGGAAAGCCGCGGGCAGAGCAACACGGCCGCGCCCCGGAGGAGCGCGGCCGTGTGCCGGTGCGAGCGGATGAGGGGAATCGAACCCCCGTATCCAGCTTGGGAAGCTGGCGCTCTACCATTGAGCTACATCCGCGTGGCTGACGGAAGGATCAGGCCAAGCGGCGCCGTGGCAAGGGCGAACCCGGACCGCAGCGCCGACGCTGTGGCAGCGGCCGCGCCCCGGCGCTCATTGCATCGCGCCGGCGTTGTAGAGCGGCAGGTAGCGGTAGTAGACCTCGAGCGAGAGGGTGGCGAAGGTGGTCGATATCAGCCGGCCGGTGCGTTTGCTCCAGCGGCCGTCGGGATCCCAGCTGCCGGCCGGATCGCCGTTGGTGCGCTGGCTGGCGAGCAGCACCTGCTTCATCTGCTCGTTCCATTCACGCCACAACGGGCCCTGATGCTGGTAGAGGGCCAGGGTGCCGTAGTACCAATAATAGTAGTCGCGCTGCTTCGCGCGCGGCGGGCGCTGCATGATGTAGCGGGCCGATTCGCCCATCAGCGGATCGTGCGGCGGTACCTGGTAGAGCTGGTTGCAGAACATGCCCACCGCGGTCATCGCCTGGCTCGAACCGCGTTTGGGCGTGTAGGCGTACTTGCCGCCGTGTTCGCCGTCGCCCACGCGCGCGAGCCAATCGCGGCCCTGGTCCAGGGTCCGCTGCAGCACCTCGGCGCCAGCGCGGCGCGCGCTGATCAGGGCCATGATCTGCCAGCCGGTGATCGAGGTGTCGCCGTCGTCGCTGCCGGGGCTGTAGCGCCAGCCGCCGTGGGCCGGATTCTGCGCCTTGACGATCAGGTGGACTGCGCGTTGCAGTGGCGGGAGTAGTTGGGTGTCGCCGGTCAGGCCGCAGGCCTCGGCCAGGGCCATGGTCGCGAGGCCGTGGTTGTACATGTTGTCGGTGAAGCGCCCGTCCTCGCCCTGCTGCGCGAGCAGCCAGTCGAGGGCGCGCGCGAGGCGGTCGCGATGCGGGCCGTCCTCGGTGTGTTTGGCGCCCCAGCCGAAGTAGCACAGGGTGGCCAGCGCGGTGGCGCCGACATTGTGGCCACGCTCGCCGCCGTGCTTCTCGCAGGCCCAGTGACCGTCCTCCTCCTGGTGTCGGCTGAGCCAATCCAGCGCCCGGCCGACCGCGACCTCGGTCGCCTCGCTGCCGCCGAGCTGGCGGATCAGCTCCCGGTCGCGCTGCTGGGGATCGCGTAGCATGTAGACCGAGGGATCGTGATCGGCGGTCTCAAGCTGGACCGCGTCGGCGAGCGCCAGGTCCGGCAGGTGTTGGCTGATGGTCTCGCCGGAGCCGGCGAGCCGGGGTGGCTCCGGCGGCCGTTCGGTCTCGGCGACGTGGTCGACCGCCGGCGTGGCCGGCGCGGCCGCGGCGGCGATCGCCTGCATCCGCACCGCAGCGGCGGCCGGATTGCGTTCCACCTTGGCCGCGTCGCGGCCGCTGGGGGTTGCCGCGCGGCGTTGCACGGTCACCGGCGTCTGCGCGCCGGCGGCGGGGCGACTCCGGGTCTGCACGCGTTCGAGTTCCATCTGCTCGAGCGCCGGGGCGGCCAGACTGGTCGCGGCCGCCGCGGTGGCCTCGGTTCGGGCCAGCTGCGCCGCGCGCCGGGTGCTCGCGTTGTGACGCGGCGCGCGGCGCACAGCCTGGATATCGGCGCTGGTGGTCTGGACCGGGGCGGCGAGGGCCTCCATCGCAACCGTGCGCACGGCGGTATCCTGTTCGCTGCGGGCGACCTCGCTCGCCTTCACGCGGGTGCTGCGCGTCGGGGTGGTGACCGCGACCTCGGCTGCGGCGGTGGCTGGGGTCTGCGCGCGCAGCTCGACCGTTTCCAGGCTGATTTCCTGCACCGGCAGTTCGAGCCGCTCGGCGAGGCTGTCGCTGACCTGGGCGGTGCGCGCTTCGGCGCTGGCGCTGGCCTGCACCGGCCGGGCCGTGAGCGTGACCTGTTGCTCCGGCAGGGCGAATTCCTGTTCGGCGAGCTCCGGCGCCGGTCCCGCTTCGACCGGTTCGAACTCGGGTAATTCCATCGGCGGTCGCGGCGCTTCGATCGTCACCGGCTCGGAGCTGGTCTCGATCGCGTTGACGCTCTCGCGCAGTTCCATCGCCAGCTTCTCGGTCGCCAGCGTGTCGGCCTCGACCACCATCTCGCGCGGGTCGCCGTGTGCCGGCTGTTCCATCTGGCGGCTGATCATCCAGGTGCCGAAGGCCAGTAGCAGCAGTGCGTGGACCAGCCCGGAGACCAGCATGCACTTCGCGCGCAGGCCGCTGTGCGCGTAGCGCCCGACCGCGCGATACCAGGCGGCGAGCAGGCAGCTGGCGAGGATTGCGCCGGCCATCGCGACCAGCCACCAGCGGATCTCGTAGAGGAAGCCGAGGAAGG
>JBEPXK010000014.1:0-17059 GCA_041641915.1 Planctomycetota bacterium | reverse complement strand
CGGGCCTTCGGCCAATTTTCGGCGGAAAACCGGGCTCTGTCGGCCGATGGGGGCCGGCCCGGCCCCCATGGCCCCCTCGGCGGCGCGCTGACGCGCGCAAGGCCGGGATCGGCTCGGCAGCACTCTCCAGGAGCTCTGAGGGACCCGTCACCTCTGAGGAAGCCTTACTTTGTAGCCAGCGCTGGTTGACATCAGAGTGGGGCAGCGCCCCCTCTGAAGATAGCCAGCGCTGGTTGACTCCCCCGATGCGCGTGAAGACTGCGCTTCCCCGGCCGGACCCGATCCTGGGGCCGCCGCCGCTACCGGAGATTGCGCCCATGTTCACCCGCGACGATGCCCTGGAATACCATGCCCGCGAACGGCGCGGCAAGATCGCGGTGGTGCCGACCAAGCCCTGCGCGACGCAGAAGGACCTCTCGTTGGCCTATTCGCCGGGCGTAGCCGAGCCCTGCCGCGCGATCCACGCCGATCCCGAGACCGCTTACACCTACACCGCGCGCGGCAACCTGGTCGCGGTGGTCAGCAACGGCACCGCGGTGCTCGGCCTGGGCGACATCGGCCCGCTGGCCTCGAAGCCGGTGATGGAGGGCAAGGGGGTGCTGTTCAAGCGCTTCGCCGACATCGACGTGTTCGATATCGAGATCGCCGAGACCGATCCCGACCGCCTGTGTACCATCGTGAAGGCGCTCGAGCCGACCTTCGGCGGGATCAATCTCGAGGACATCAAGGCCCCGGAGTGCTTCGTGATCGAGGAGCGGCTCAAGGCGGCGATGGACATTCCCGTGTTCCACGACGACCAGCACGGCACCGCGATCATCAGCGGCGCGGCGCTGATCAACGCAGCCGAACTGCAGGGCAAGCGTCTCGACGAGCTGACGGTGGTGTTCTCCGGCGCCGGGGCCTCGGCCATCAGCTGCGCGCGACACTACGTCGCCCTCGGCGTACGGCGTGAGAACATCCTGATGGTCGACTCGCGCGGGGTGATCCACGCCGGGCGCGAAGCGGGCATGAACGTCTATAAGGCCGAGTTCGCCAATACCACCGACCGCCGCACCCTGGCCGAAGCGATGGCCGGGGCGGACGTCTTCGCCGGCCTGTCCACCGGCGGGCTGGTCAGCGCCGAGATGGTCCGCAGCATGGCCGAACGACCGATCATCTTCGCCATGGCCAACCCCGACCCGGAGATCGGCTACGAGGAGGCCAAGACGGCGCGGCCCGACGCGATCATGGCCACCGGCCGCAGCGACTTCCCCAATCAGGTCAACAACGTCCTCGGCTTCCCCTTCATCTTCCGCGGCGCGCTCGACACCCGCGCACACACGATCAACGAGGCGATGAAGGTCGCCGCGACCCGCGCGCTGGCCGAACTCGCGCGGCGCGACGACGTACCGCAAGTGGTGCTCGACGCCTACGGTCTCGACCAGCTGCGTTTCGGCCCGGACTCGATCATCCCCAAGCCGATGGATCCGCGGGTGTTGGTCGAAGAGAGCCTGGCGGTGGCCGCGGCGGCGATGGACACCGGTGTGGCCCGCGCGCCGATCGCCGACATGGATGCCTACCGCGCCCATCTCAACGCCATGGCCACCGCGGTCCAGGCGGTCTGAAACCGGCAAGCGCGCGATTGGCGGTTTCCCCCGCGATCGCTCGCACCAGGATGGCTGCATGCGCACGCTCGCCTTCGAGACCGTGGCCGCGGCCGTGGCCGAGCTCTGCCGCAGCGCCGCCTGCGACCTGCCGGCCGACGTGGTGGTCGCGCTGCACGCGGCGCGGGACCGCGAACGCAATCCGCGTGCGCGCGATATCCTGCAACAGTGCATCGACAACGCCCGCATCGCGGTCGAGAAGCGTTTGCCGATCTGCCAGGACACCGGCTTCGCGGTGGTCTTCGCCGCACTCGGCGCCGGGGTTGCGGTCGACGGCGACGGGCTCGGCGCGGCGATCACCGCCGGCATCCGCCGCGGCTATACCGAGGGCTACCTGCGCAAATCGATCGTCGACGACCCGCTCTTCGCCCGCGCCAACACCGGCGACAACTGCCCGCCGGTGATCCACATCACCAGCGTGCCCGGCGAACGCCTGCTCCTGAGCCTGGCGCCCAAGGGCGGTGGCAGCGAGAACATGAGCCGGCTGCTGATGCTCAAGCCGGCCGACGGCCGCGACGGCGTGCGCGAAGCGGTGGTCCAGGCGGTGATCGACGCCGACGGCAACCCCTGCCCGCCGACGGTGGTCGGCGTGGGTATCGGCGGCACCGCCGAGGTGGCGATGCTCCAGGCCAAACGCGCGCTGCTGCGCGACCTCGGCACCCCGCACCCGGACCCGGCCTACGCCGCGCTCGAGCGCGAGATCCTCGAGCGGGTCAACGCCAGCGGCATCGGGCCACAGGGTTTGGGCGGCGATACCACCGCGCTGGCGGTCCACCTCGAACACCACCCCTGTCACATCGCCTCGTTGCCGGTGGCGGTCTGCCTCAACTGCCACGCCGCGCGCCATGCGCAGGTGACGCTGTGACCAGCGCGCAGCAGCGCGTGGATCTGCGCGCACCGCTGGCCACGCGCGACATCGCCGCGCTGCACGCCGGGGACCAGGTCTTTGTGCACGGCACGCTCTACACCGCGCGCGACGCAGCCCACAAGCGGTTGTGCGCCGCGCTCGCGGCCAGCGAGCCGCTGCCGATCGACCTCGACGGGCAGATGCTCTACTACGTCGGCCCCGCCCCGGCGCCGCCGGGACGGGTGATCGGCAGCGCCGGACCGACCACCAGCGCGCGGATGGACCCCTACACCCCCGAGCTGATCGCCCGCAGCGGCCTGCGGGCGATGATCGGCAAGGGCCCGCGCGGCGCCGAGGTGGTCGCGGCGATGCGCGACCACGCCTGCGTCTATCTTGCCGCGACCGGCGGTGCCGCGGCCCTGCTCTCCGAATGCATCGAATACGCCGACGTGGTCGCCTACGACGATCTCGGCCCCGAAGCGATCCACCGGCTCGAGGTCAGCGACTTCCCGGCGGTGGTCGCCATCGACAGCAGCGGGAAGTCGCTCTACCGCGCCGGCTGAGCCGCGCGGCTTACAGGCGGTGCGCGCTGCCCCACCCGGTCCACGAGCCGAGCAGGTCGCCGATGAGCATCTGCCGGTTGTCGAACCCGTTGCTGCGCAGGATCGACATCGCGTAGTGCAGCGCGATGGGGATGCGCCCGTAGAGGCGGCGGCCGAGCACATCGCCGCAGGCGCGGTCGTCGGCCATCGGCACCAGATAACCCGGATCGAGCGGACGGAACGGCTCCGGCTCCCGCCCCTGCAGCTGGGCCAGGGCGTTGCGCCCCGCGTGCAGACCCTGCTCGCGCGCGAACTGCACGCCCATACGCAGGAAACTGCCAGCATGCGCGAAGGCAGCGAGATCACCGGCGGCGAAGACCTCGGGCCGGCCCAGACGCAAGCAGGCGTCGACCCGCAGCCGCTGCCCGGGACCGCGTTCGACCGCGAGCGCGTCAACACAACCGCCCGGGTGGACCCCGGCCGACCAGGCCAACAGCGCGTCGCTCCGGCGGCTGCCGTCGCTCAAGCTCAGCCCACGCCCGTCGACCCGCTCCACCGTGGCCCCACCGCGAAAACCTATCCCGAGGCGTTCGATATGCGCGGCGACGTAGCGGCGGATCGCCGGCGGCAGCGCGGCGCAGGGCTCATCCGCGAGATCGACCAGCTCGATCGGCCGCTCGCTGCCGGAGGCGCGAGCGCGTCGCCGCGCCGCGGTGGCCAGCTCGACCCCGGTGTAGCCGCCGCCGCAGACCACCAGCGGGCGCAGCGGTTCGCGATCGAGCGCCCGCACGAGGTCCACCGCGTGACGGGTGCAGCGGAACGGATGGGCGTGACGCTCGGCGTCCGCGTTGCCGTAATAATTGGTCACCGCGCCGGTGGCGAGGATCAAGGCGTCGTAGGCATACACATCGTCGCGCCCGGTCACCGTCCGCGCATCGGCGTCGACATGCAGTACGCGATCGCGCACGAAGCGGAAACCACCGCGCCGCGCCGCGCGGGCCAGGCTGTAGCGCAACGCGGCGGGGCGGAAATCGCGGGCGATGATGTCGGGCAGCAACGGCAGCGATTCGCAATGCGCACGCTGATCGAGCAGGATGCACGCGCACGTGCCACGCGCATGACGACCGAGATACCGCGCCGCGATCAATCCGGCGTAGCCACCGCCGCAAACGATGACGCGCTTCACGAGCCGGCCGACTCCGCGGCCGACTTGCACGCCCCCCCGCGACACAGCGGACAGGGCAGGTGATAGCGCCCGGCACCGGTGAACACCAGCGCGAGGAAGACCAGGGCCATCTCGGCCGCATGCAGGGTGTTCGACGCCGGGTCGCCAGCACGCAGGTGCATCAGCGTGGCCACCAGCATGGTCGCGCACATGAGCGCGGCCGCCGGGCGGACCGCCAGACCGAGGATCAGCAGCAGGCCACCGAGCGCCATACTGATCGCGGCCATGAAGCCCCAGAACGCCGGCGCGAAGGTGATGCCCACACTGCCCATCGCCTGACCCAACCCGGCCCATTTGTCTGGTCCGCCGAGCAGCTTGGGAATGCCGTAGAACATGAACGCCGCGCCAATGCCCAGGCGCAGGATCAACAGGCCGACGTGGATGGCAATGGGACCGGTCATGATTGTTCCTCGCTCTCTTGCGGCGCGCCCGCGACCATGCGGACACGCGAAAGTGCTGTACTGGAGGACAGGATACCGCTCGCAGCACGGAAATACACCGCGGTTTGGTGTAATGGCCCACCTGCCACTCTGGTTACGTCGGACGCGCGCTGGTGATTGGCAGCAGGGCCCTGGTCGATGGCAGAGACGCCTGGATGCGCAAGCGCTCCCGGCAGCGGTCGGGGTGAGGCAAGCGCTCAGGCCAACCACGCCGATCCCCACCGCCGAGCGCCTGCGAACAATCGAGGCCGCCGACGAGGGCGGGCGCGCGGGCGCGAACAAAAGCCCGATCACCAAGTCGCCACGCCGGTCGTGTGCAACAACGCCGAGCCTGAGCGACTCCTGCACCCCGCCAGAAGGCCCAACCAAACGACCTGCGCGGGCGATGAACGCCTACGCAGGTCGTGGGGAATCGCGATGCCGCTGGTCGGCGCCGCCGCGGGCTCAGTAGGTCTTGGTGTCGATGAAACCTTCGAGCTTGCGGCTGCGGATCGGGTGCTGGAGCTTCTTGATCGCCTTGGCCTCGATCTGGCGCACGCGTTCACGGGTCACGTTGAAGCGGCGACCGACCTCTTCGAGGGTGTAGGTATAGCCGTCGCCGATGCCGTAGCGCAGGCAGATGATCTCGCGCTCGCGATCGGTGAGGGTGTCGAGCACCTCGGTGATCTTTTCCTTGAGCACCTCGTTCGAGGAGATGTTGGCCGGGTTCTCGACCGACTTGTCCTCGAGGAAATCGCCGAAGTAGCAATCGTCGCTGTCGCCGATCGGGCGGTCGAGCGAGATCGGGTGCTTGGAGACCTTGATGATCCGTTTGCACTCCGCGACCGAGATGCCCGCGCGCTCGGCGACCTCCTCGATCGTCGCCTCGCGGCCGGTGTCCTGCAGGATGTCCTTCTGGATCTTCCGCAGCTTGCCCATGGTCTCGATCATGTGCACCGGGATGCGGATGGTCCGCGCCTGGTCGGCGATCGCGCGGGTGATGCCCTGACGGATCCACCAGGTGGCGTAGGTCGAGAACTTGTAGCCGCGCTTGTACTCGTATTTCTCCACCGCCTTCATCAGCCCGGCGTTGCCTTCCTGGATCAGGTCGAGGAAGGACAGGCCGCGGTTGCGGTATTTCTTGGCGATCGAGACCACCAGGCGCAGGTTGCCGCAGGAGAGCTTCTGCTTGGCGTCTTCATAGAGCCGAAAGCGTTTGGACACCGCGTAACAGCGGTCGATGAAGTAGGGGATCGGCTCGCCGATCTCGACGGCGATCTCGCGCAGGCGCTCCTGCTTCTCGGCGACCACCGGCTTGGAAGAGCGGTTCTGCATCACCTCGCGGCGCAGGCGCAGGATCCGCCGGCGCACGTCGAGCATCTCGTCCTTGACCTGGATCACGGTCTTGGCGTCGAGCTCCATCTCGTCACAGAGCCGGAACGATCGCTTGAGGCGGTTGCCGAGCACCTGGTACTCGCGATGCCCGCCTTCGCCGTCAACGAGGGTGATGATCAGGTCCTGCATGTGTTCTTTGAGCTGGTACAGGCTGGTCAGGTGGCTCTCGGCGCGATCGAGGTAGTCGTCACGCGAGGGCGAAGAGCCGTGGCTCTTGGCGTTCTTCTCCTGGAGCTCCTTGATCTCCTTCTGCTCCTCGATCCAGGCGATCCCGCGGCGCACGGCGAAAGGCATGGTCATGACCTTGCGCCGGAAGCCCTCGCGGTAGATCTCGATCCGCCGCGCGAGTTCGATCTCCTCGTCACGCGAGAGCAGCGGGATCTCGCCCATCTGGGAGAGGTACATCCGCACCGGGTCGTCGATCTTCTCCGACAGCTCGGTGTCGCCCTGCGTCACCTGCAGGGCCTGGAGGATGCTGGTCTCGGTCTCGGCCGGCGCGGCGGTCGCCTCTTCGTCCGACTCGGCGTCTACCGCGGCGAAGGGGTTCTTCTCGTCGCCGCCGCTCTTGGCACTGGCGTCCTCAGTGTCCTCGGGCAGCTCCTCGACCAGTTCGAGACCCTTGCTCTCGAGCTGCTCGAGGATCATATCGAGCTGTTCGGGCTCGTTGGCCACGTCAGGCAGCATCGCATTGAGCTGGTCGTAGGTGACCATGCCCTTGCCTTCGGCTTGCTTGACCAGGTTCTTGACAGTGTCTTCAATGCTCAGGATGGTGGCGCCGGCTTCGGCTGCCTTCTGATCGGCCATACGTTCCCTGTGCTCCTTGCCTGATGCCTCGCACTGTGGGGAGGAGATGGAGGTGTCCGCCCCGTACCATCAGAGGACGGCGAAGCACAATTATACTGTCAGACCGATGTGCGCAAGTGCTATATCGGACTCGCAACGCCCTGCCCCCACGGGGCTTATAGCCTATTCGAGGCCGTCCACCCGGGCGTTGCGCTGGCGGTTGCGCTCCAGTGCCTCGCGGAACAGGCGCTCCGACTCCTCGCTATCGTCGCGGCTTTGACGCAGGACATGGCGCAACCGGCGCGTGCCCTGACGCTCGGCCTCGGTGCGCAGGGTCGTCACCGCCTCGACGAGCACTGCGCGCGGATCGCCGACCTCCTCCACCGCGCTGAGCCGGTGCACCGCGAGGGCGAGCAACGGCTCGCGCACCGCCGGTTCGCACAGGCTCAGCGAGCCCGGATCGGCGTCCGGCTGGCATACGATGTACTCGATGAGCGTGCGCCACGGCAACGGGAACAGGGCCGGTTCGCAGCCGAGTTCGTCGAAGGCCTCGGCGCGCAACTCGGGGTGACGTATCAGGCAGCGCAGGGCGTCGGCCACCGGGGGCGGGAGGGGCGGCTCTGCGGTGTCGTTGCGCCCCCGGTCGCGCTCGCGCCCGGACGACCGTCGCCCCCCTTCCTCGAGCCGGGCCTGCAGGCGTGCGGCGTCGAGGCCGAGGTAGTCGGCGACCTCCTGGAGGTAACCCAGGCGCAGATCGCGATCCTCGATCCCGCGCAGATGGGCCAGCAGGCGGTCGACGATCGCCAACTGCCCGCGCGGGTCGAGCTCGTGCGGCCGCGGCGCGAGCTCCTCGAGCAGGAACTGCATCTCCGGCCGGGCCTGCTGGAGCACCTCGGCGAAGGCCCGGCGGCCCTCCTCGCCACCGCCGCCGAGCAGCTCGGCCGGATCGGCACCCGAAGGCAGCAGCGCCACGCGACAGGGCACGCCGCACCCGAGCATCAGGCCGGCGGTCTTGATGCTGGTCGTCCGCCCCGCGGCATCGCCATCGAACAGCAGGAAGATGCGTCCGTCGCCGGCGATGGTGCCCATCTGACGCGCGTGACGCTCCGTCAGGGCGGTACCGAGCACCGCCACGCACTCGCCAGTCTGCGCCTGGGCCGCGGCCATCACGTCGGTCGGCCCCTCCATCACGATCAACCGACCGGCCTGCCGGCAGATCCGCCGCGCGCGGTGGAGGTTGAACACCACCTCACCCTTCTTGAACAAGGGGGTCTCGGTGCTGTTGATGTACTTGCCCACCGAACGCCCGGCCTCCTTGGCCGCGCGCTGGGCCGCCGGCAACAGCCGGCCCGAGAACGCCACCGGGTGACCGAAGCGATCGCAGATCGGGAAGATCAACCGTTCGAAGAAACGGTCGGCCCATCGCCCCTGGCGCTCCACCGCCAGATCGAGTTCGCCCAGGTCTGCGATGGCGATCCCGGCCCGCCGGGCCGCCGCGACCAGCCGGCCGCGACCGGGGGCCCAGCCGAGGCGGAACTCGCGGCAGACGGCCGGGTCCAGCCCGCGCTCGGCAAGGTAGGCCCGCGCCTCGGCGCCGGACTCGTGCTCCCAGAGCATGCGCTCGTAGAACGCGGTCGCCCGCTCCATGACCTCGGACAGGCTCTGGCGCCGGCCGCGGCGCAGATGCTGCTTGCCGCGATCCTCGTATTCCAGCTGGATCCCCGCGCGGCGCGCGAGCAGCTCGACCGCGTCGACGAACTCGAGGTTCTCCTTCTCGCGGATCAGCGTGATGACATCGCCGTGGGCGCCGCAACCATAGCAATGATAGTGCTGGTCGTCGGGGTAGGCGTAGAACGACGGCGTGCGCTCCTGATGGAAGGGACACAGACCGCGGAACTGGCCACCGGCACGCTGGAGCGTGGTGTAGTCGCCGAGCACGTCGACCAGGTCGACCGCCTCGCGCACCCGTCGCAGCTGTTCTTCGCCGATGAAACCGCCCATGCGCAATCAGTGTCGCCCCGGCAGGAGCGGCGCAAGGCTACAAGACACGTCCTTGCGCCCGGGGCCGATCGGTTCAGCCCGCCTCCGCGACAGCACGGACCGCCGCGTCGATCGCCGGCGGCAGGCGCTGCGGCCGGCCATCGCGGTCGATGCAGGCCACCGAGACCCGTCCCTCGGCGGCGAGCGCATCCGCGCACGCGATCCGGGTGGTGAACTCCAAACGCGACCGGCTGCAGGCGCGTACTGTTGTGGACAGGGTCAGTTCGTCGTCGAAGCGCAGGCTGCGGCGATAGCGCACCGCCACCTCGATCACCGCCAGGAGGTATCCCGCCTCCTCGCAGTCGCGATACGAATGCCCGAGCTCGCGCAGCGCCTCGATCCGCGCCTCCTCCAGCCAGGGCACGTAGGAAGCATGATGGGCGATCCCCATGCAATCGGTTTCGGCGTATCGGACCCGCAGGCGATGGATGAAGGGCATGGCCCCAGTCGAACAACGGTTTCTGGTGGCGCAACCGCCAGCACAACGCTGGCACGAACCCGGTTGCCAAGTCGCATATCGGGGGATCTAATCGGAGCAGTACGATGCTGAACATCCTGTGCCAGGTCTGCCATAAGCGTCCGGCCACCAGCCATTTGTTGCAGGTGCCGGTCGGATCCCACGAAGCGTTGGAGCTGCACATCTGTCGCAGCTGCCAGGCCGCCCAGGGGATCGATGTGCGCAGCGATCCGCCGGATCTGGTGCAACTGCTTCCGGGTATCGCCGCCAAGGCCGGCGCCGGCGGCAAACCCTGCATGGCCAAGGGCGTCACCAAGTCCGGCGAGCCGGCACTGACGCGGCCGCGAGCGGTGACCTGTCCCGGCTGCGGCTTGAGCTGGGGCGATTTCATCGAGCACAACAAGTTCGGCTGCGCCCAATGCCTCGAGGCCTTCGCCCAGCAGCTGGCGCGGCCGATCGAGGACCTGCACGGTCAGGCGGTGCACGTGGGCCGGCTGCCGACCAATGCCGGACCGGCCACCGGCGAGAACCTGCTCAACCGCCGGCTGCACCTCGAGCAGGTCCTGGCCAAAGCGGTGGCCGACGAGGCCTACGAACGCGCAGCAGCGATCCGCGACCAGATCCGCGAATTGGACGAACCCGACCCATGAGCGACGACATCCGCGACCTGCTCACCCGCCCCTGTGGTTGGCTCGACAGCACGGCCATCGCCGACCGCGCGGTGATCAGCAGCCGCGTACGCCTGGCACGCAACCTCGCCGACCACCCCTTCCGCCGCAAGCTGGGCAAGGACGACCAGCGGATGCTGGTACGCTCGCTGCTGCCGGTGATCGCCGAGGCCACCGGGTGGAGCGACGCGCTGCAGATCGACCTCGAATCCCTGCCACAGCAACAGCGCCAGGCGCTGAGCGAACGTCAGTTGATCAGCCGCGACCTGGCCTACAGCCGCAGCCCCGGCGGTGCGGTGCTGCGCGCCGACCAGCGCGCCTGCATCATGATCAACGAAGAGGACCACCTGCGCCTGCAGGTCATCGGCCCGGGCCTCGACATCACCGGCGTGCTCGCGAGCGCGATCGAACTCGACCGGCGCCTGGAAGCGCGGCTGCACTGGGCGACCGACAGCACCTATGGGTACCTCACCGCCTGCCCGACCAACCTCGGCACTGGCCTGCGCATCAGTGCGATGACCCACCTGCCGGCGCTCGCCGCCACCGACCGGCTCAAGCAGGCCCTGAGCGCCTGCAAACACCTGCACATGGCCGTACGCGGCCTGTTCGGCGAAGGCTCGGAATCGGCCGGTGACCTCTACCAGATCAGCAATCAGCGCACCCTCGGCCTGACCGAGGAGGACCTGGCCAGGCAGCTCGAGGAGACCGTGGCCACCCTCTGCCGTTACGAACACATGGCGCGCGAGGCCCTGCTCGTCCACGACCGCATCCGGCTCGAGGACGGCGTGTTCCGCGCCTGGGGGCTGCTGACCCAGGCACGCTCGCTGACCAGCTCCGAGCTGATCGAACAGCTCAGCTGGTTGCGCCTGGGCATGGACGCCGGCCTGCTGGGTTTCGCCGACTGGGCCGCCGTCGACCGGCTGCTCGTCTTCGCCCAGCCGGCGCATATGGAGATCGCCGATCGCGGCGCCCGCGACGCCCGCAGCCGCGACCGCCTGCGCGCCACCCTCGTCCGCTCGGCGCTCCAGGCCGCCTGAGCCGCCGCGCTCACCGCGGCCGGGCCCTTCGGCATGGTCCGTGCATAGACTCCCGATGCAAATCTGGTAAACCAGTCGCCTCGACAAACGTCATCCGGGCGCAACCCACTGTTCGACAGGCAGCTACTCATGTTCGACAAGTTCACCGACCGCGCACGCAAGATCATCGCTCTGGCCCAGAAGGAGGCCGAGCGTTTCAAGCACGATTACATCGGCACCGAGCACATCCTGCTCGGCCTGGTCAAGGAGGGCTCGGGGGTCGCTGTCACCGCGCTGAACAACCTCAACGTGGACGTGGACAAGGTCCGCAAAGAGGTCGAAAAGCTGGTGGTCACCCACGAGAAGGACGGCCCCTCGACCCCCCTGCCCTTCACCCCGCAGGCGAAGAAGGTGCTCGAACTCGCGGCCGAAGAGGCCCGCGCGCTGGGTCATCCCTACATCGGCACCGAGCACATCCTGCTCGGCCTGCTGCGCGAGAACGAGAGCATGGCCGCGCAGGTGCTGATCAACCTCGATCTCAAGCTCGAGGACGTGCGCGCCGAGATCCTCGACCTGCTCGGGGCCACCGACCCCACCGGCTTCATCGGCGCCTCGCCCGCGGGCGAGAAGGGCTCCGAGAAGATCCGCTCCTCGACCAAGAAGGTCAGCGAGGAGAGCGCCACCCCCGCGCTCGACGCCTTCGGCCGTGATCTGACCCAGGCGGCCGAAGCCGGCGAGCTCGATCCGGTCATCGGCCGGCACAAGGAGATCGAACGCCTGTGGCAGATCCTCTGCCGCCGGACCAAGAACAACCCGGTGCTGCTCGGCGAGCCGGGCGTGGGCAAGACCGCGATCGTCGAGGGCATGGCCCAGTCGATCGTCTCCAAGGACGTACCCGACCTGCTGGCCAACAAGCGGATCATCAGCCTCGACCTCGCGAGCATGGTCGCCGGCACCAAGTATCGCGGCCAGTTCGAGGAACGGATCAAGGCGGTGATGAAGGAGGTCAAGCAGGCCAAGAACATCATCCTGTTCATCGACGAGCTGCACACCCTGGTCGGCGCCGGTGGCGCCGAAGGCGCCATCGACGCCTCCAACGTGCTCAAGCCGGCGCTCTCGCGCGGGGTGATCCAGTGCATCGGCGCGACCACCCTCGACGAATACCGCAAGCACATCGAGAAAGACGGCGCGCTCGAACGCCGCTTCCAGTCGATCATCGTCGATCCGCCGCGGGTCGAGGACGCGCTGGAGATCCTCAAGGGCCTGCGCGACAACTACGAAGCCCACCACCGGGTCAAGTACCAGGACGGGGCGCTGCGCGCCGCGGTGATGCTCTCCGACCGTTTCCTCTCCGGCCGCTTCCTGCCCGACAAGGCGATCGACGTGATCGATGAAGCCGGCGCGCGCCAGCGCCTCAAGGCCACCGCGCGCGCGCCGCAGAGCAAGGACCTGGAGCGCGAGATCAAGGAGCTCGAGCGCCAGAAGTCCGAAGCGGTGCTCAACCAGAATTACGAGGAGGCGGCCGAATATCGCGATCGCGCCGAGCGCAAGAAAGCCGAACTCGCCGAGCTGCGCCGGCATTTCGAGGAACAGACGCGCAAGCTCTGCGGCGTGGTCGACGAAGACCAGATCCGCGACGTGATCAGCAAGATGACCGGCATCCCGATGCAGCGGCTCGACCAGGACGAGGCCCGCCGGCTGCTCAAGCTCGAGGAACACCTGCACAAGCGCGTCATCAGCCAGGACGAGGCCATCGGCACGCTCGCCCGCGCCATCCGCCGCAGCCGCGCCGGACTCAAAGACCCCAAGCGTCCGGTCGGCTCGTTCATCTTCGTCGGCCCCACCGGCGTCGGCAAGACGCTGCTGTGCAAGGCCCTGGCCGAATTCATGTTCGGCGAGGAGGAGGCGCTGATCCAGGTCGACATGTCCGAATTCATGGAGAAACACAACGCCAGCCTGCTGGTCGGCGCGCCTCCGGGATATGTCGGCTACGAGGAGGGCGGCCAGCTGACCGAGAAGGTCCGGCGCCGACCCTACAGCGTGATCCTGCTCGACGAGATCGAGAAGGCCCACCAGGACATCTTCAACATGCTCCTGCAGATCATGGAAGAAGGCCACATCACCGACAATTTCGGCCGCCGCATCGACTTCCGCAACACCGTGCTGGTGATGACCTCCAACGTCGGCGCCGAGACCGCCGGCGAGGCGGGCACGCTCGGCTTCGAGACCTCGATGACCGACGACTACGCCCACCACGCCAGCTCGACCGCCTACAAGGCCGCGCTCGAGGACTACTTCAAGCCGGAGTTCCTCAACCGTCTCGATGACGTGGTGGTGTTCCGCCCGCTCGAGCACGCCGACCTGCGCGAGGTGCTCCACCTCGAATTCGCCACGGTGGCCAAGCGCGTCCAGCAGCAGGGGCTCCAGGTGACCCTCTCCGGTCCGGCGATCGAATTCCTGCTCGAAGAGGGCTACAACCCCCGCTTCGGCGCCCGGCCGATCCGCCGCACCATCGAAGGGCGGGTCGAGGTCCCCCTCTCGGAGGCCCTGCTGCGCGGCGAATTCGAGACCGGCAGCACGCTCGAGGTCTGCATCGAGGACAACCAGGTCGTGTTCCGCAATCTCGGCGACTCCAGCGCGACCGAGAAGCTCGAAGCGGGCATGGCCGCGCCCGCCGGCGCCGACGAAGCGGAGGAGACCGGCTCGGACGCCGCCGCGGCCAGCAGCCGGCGCAAGACCGACACCGACGCCGACGAATAGCATTTGACGCCCCCGCTCGGGCCCATAGATTCCCGCCCCGCGCCGGGCGGAACGACACGCCCGAGCGGGATCGGCACGATCCGGGCGGCAACGCCCGCGTCACGACATCTGATCGTCTGGGTCGTTAGCTCAGTTGGCAGAGCAGCGGATTCTTAATCCGCGGGTCGGAGGTTCGAGCCCTCCACGACCCACCAGACAAGCCCCTGGAGGCCACGCACCTCCAGGGGCTTTTCCATGCCCAGCCGGAGCGCTCCGGTCGCGAGCACCTGCGGTGGGATCCTCGCGCTCCACGCTGCATGCGTGCCCCCTGACTCCGGCTCGCGATGCACCGCCGCAGCGCGCAGCGCGACAGCCGCCACAGCTAGCCTGATTTCAACTTGCCACGTCCCCCGCGAGGCGCGTATGCTCGGGGGTTGCCGTAACAGCGGCGATGCAAGTTATGATGTATCAGGGGGATACCTTTTGACGCAGATCCAGTGCGAACACAGCGGGCGGCGCTACCAGGTGGTCGAGGAACCCACGGCCGCAGGTGGCTATCGGGTGATACCCGGCTACATGGACCGCAGCGACAACCGGGTGCTGGTCTCCCTGCTGCCGCTCTGCCAGAGCGATGGCCTGGCCCGCCTGCGCGAGGGCTGCCGCGCCCTGTTCGCCGTACGCGGTGAACTGCTTGGGGATCTGATCGACGTCGGCTCGTGCGAAAGCGGTGCGGTACTGATCCATCGCGAGCCGGGTGGGATCAATCTCGGGCGGGCGATCCGCGCCAAGAAGCTGTGCATCACCGGCGAGCTGGCGGCCTCGCTGCTCGGCGACTGCTGCGCCGCGCTCGAGCCCCTGGCCGCAGCCGACCTGCCACACGGCGACCTGCGGCTCTCGCGCTTCTGGCTCACCCCGCAGAAGCGCATCGCGGTGACACTGCATCTGCCGGCGGTGGCCGACGAGCTGTGCCCGCCGCTGACGCGCGGGGTGGAAGCGGTGGCGCACGCCGGACCCGAGCGCCTGGATACACCGCCGGCCCTACCAACCCTGGCCACCGACGTCTTCGCCCTCGGCGCCTGCCTGTTCGAACTGCTGGCGGGCGAACCGCTGGCCACCGGCGTCGACGCCGCCGCCGCGGCCAGCGCCGTGCTCGACGACGAGCTGCACGTCCGCCGACGCCTGGGCAAGACCGCGCGGCCGCTGGTCGACGTGGTCGCCTGCTGCCTCGCCCCGGACCCATCGCATCGCTACGAGTCGCTCGCCGCGCTGCGCAGCGACCTGGAAGCGGCCCGGGCCGGACGCCAGGCTGCGCAGGCCAAACGGATCAGCGACCGCCTCGCCCCGGTCAGCGGCTCGGGCAGCAAGTCGGTGACCAGCCGTTCCGAGCTGTTCGACGTGGGCGATATCGAGGAGTACGTCCGCAAGCATCAGGCCGAAAAGACCGCGACGGCCACGGCGCCCGCCAAGACGCCGGCCTCGGCCCGCGAGAAGATCCTGCGCGACATCCTGACCAGCAACGATGGCATGTGTGCCTGGATCGTGATCGGCCCGGGGGCCTGCTTCCCGCGCGGGGTGCTCGAATCACTCCTGGGTGAAGCAGGGATCACCCACGGCTGGAGCGACACCGGCATGCGCGAGGCGTCGGCGCCGAGCGAGCGACCGCGCAAGATCATCCTCGCCGAAGGTACGCCCCCACGACCCGGCGTGCCCGGCACCACCGTGCGCGACACCCCGATCGAGGCGCTGAGCAATCCGGTGCAGATCGTGATCAGCGAGGACGGCATGTGGGCCACCGCCTACACCCCGCCGTGCGAACCCGTACCGCGTCATCACGTCCAACGCGCGCTGAGCGAAGCCGGGCTGAGCATGGGCCTGGACACCGCGGCCCTGCAGGGGCTGTGGGAGATGGGCAGCGAGACCGGCCAGACGGTGATCGCACGCGGGCTGCCGGTGCGCGAACCGATCACCGCCACCTTCCGCCTGCTGGTCGACGAGGGCGCGCGCACCGGCGGTGAAGCCGCATCCGAACCGCTCAGCGTCGACAACGGGACCAAGCTGGCGCTCTGGGACACTGGCGAGCCGGGCCGGCCGGGAATGGATGTCCGCGGCCAGGCCATCCCCTTCACCCCCCGCCCGTCTCCCGACCCGATCGATTACGTCGGCGAAGGCACCCGTCTCGGTCGCTACCAGAACGATGTCTACCTCTGCGCCGAGATCAGCGGCGCGGTGCAGGTGATGGAGGACGAGACCATCCGGGTGGTGCCCGAACGCGCCCATCATCGAGACCTCGGCCCCGACGAGCCGATCGACACCCACGAGGTGCTGGTGATCCACGGCGACGTGCTCGACGGAGCGCGGATCCGCGCCGGCTCGGACTGCCACATCCTCGGCGACGTGGGCGACGCCGCGCTCGAGATTGCCGGCAACCTGCTGGTCGCCGGTACCATCGGCCCCGGCAGCAACGACATCACCGTCGCGCGCGGCTTGCGCGCACGCGCGATCGCCGGTCGCCAACTGGTCTGCGGCGAGCTGGACGTCAGTCAGAGCGCCACCGCCTGCGACCTGGTCTGCATCGGCGATGCCCGCATCGCCACGGTCGCCGGCGGTAGCCTCACCGCCGCCGGCGAGATCACCGCCGTCGTGGCCGGCGATGATGGCGGCACCCGGACCCTGCTCTGGGCCGGGCACCACATCCCCAACGCGGTCAGACGTGACATGGCCAGGCTCGACGAGCATCGTATTCGCACCGAACGCCGGCGACTCTCGGCCGAACGCCAGCGATTCACCGGCGACCTGCAGCGTCAGAAACTGCGCGCCGACATGTACAGCGTCGCCGGCTATATGCGCGAAGAGGCCAAACTCGACATGGCCCGCCGGCTCAAATGGCTCAGCGCGCGCTCGAGCCAGCTCGACGCCGAGATGGAGGAATCCCGCCACGTGCTGCTGGCCAAGCGTCAGGACACCGCCGACCTCGATCAGACCACCGAGAACACCAAGGCCTGCATCACCATCGAACAGCTGGTGCACCCCGGCGTAGAACTGCGGGTCGCGCATTACGCCGGCACGGTGATCGAACAGCAGGAACAGGGCCTGCGCTTCGGCGGGACCTGAGGCTTCCTTCAGAGGGGGCGCTGCCCCCTCTGAGGGAAGCGTCACCTGAGAGCTCTCCATCAGAGGGGGCGCTGCCCCCTCGCGCCTTCGGCGCGTACCCCCACGGCCTCGGTCGGGGTTCGCGGCCTCCGGCCGCGTTTTCTGCGGGCCTGCGGCCCATTTTCGCAGAAAACC
>JBEPXK010000013.1:7604-17836 GCA_041641915.1 Planctomycetota bacterium | reverse complement strand
TTCGCGGCCTCCGGCCGCGTTTTCTGCGGGCCTGCGGCCCATTTTCGCATAAAACCACCCCTCGGTCGGCCGGTCGCCCAGCCAAGCCTGGCTGGGCTCCACTCGCTGGCAGTTCCGAGGTTTGGAGCTCTGAGGGACCCGTCAAGTGAGTCAAGGAGCCGAGCGCGTGCGCGACCCGATCATCGCCTTCCACCACAGCCACGAAAACGCTGGCCGTTTCTTCACCGATCAGGACCTCGATTGCCTCAGCCAGGTCGCCCGCCTGCGTTTCCTCGGCAGCAACGAGCTCGAGCAGATCGCCGACGACCTCGCGGACGTCCAGGTGCTCACCGGCTCCTGGGGCATGCCCAAGCTCGACGCCGATCTGCTCGCCGCCGCTCCGCAACTCGAAGCGGTCTGCTACGCCGCCGGCTCGGTCAAAAGCTTCGTGACCCCCGAGGCCTTCGAGCGCGGCATCCGCATCACCACCGCCATGCACGCCAACGCGGTTCCAGTGGCCGAGATCACCCTCGCGCTGATCCTGCTGGCCAACAAGAACTGGTTCGCCTGCCAGGACCGGATCCATCGCATCAGTGAAGGCGCCGACCCGCGCCGCACCTGGCGTTCACTGCGCGACGACGACCACCCCGGAAACTACGGCACCGCTGTCGGCCTGGTCGGTCTGGGCGCGATCGGCCGGCTGGTGCTCGACCGCCTGCGCACCACCGACCTCACCGTCCTCGCCTACGATCCCCATCTCGGCGATGATGCCATCGCCGAGCTCGGTGCCGAACCGGTCGCCGAGCTCGATCAGTTGGCCGCACGCAGCCAGGTGCTCAGCCTGCACGCGCCGAACATCCCCGCGACCGAAGGCATGATCGACGCGCGGATCCTGGCCGCGATGCCCGACGGCGCCACGTTCATCAATACCGCCCGCGGCAAACTGGTCGACGAGACCGCCCTGATCGCCGAGCTCGAAACCGGCCGCATCTCGGCCATGCTCGACGTCACCCATCCCGAGCCGCCCGAACCCGGCAGCCCCTTGCTGAGCCTGCCCAACTGCTGGCTCACCCCCCACCGCGCCGGCTCGTCGGCCGGCGAGGTGCGTCGCATGGGCCGCTACGCCACCGAAGAGATCCTCCGTTTCCTCGCCGGTGAACCGCCCCGCCATCCGGTCACCGCCGAGATGCTCGAGACCATGGCCTGAGCCGCGCTCCGCGAACGGCGCAACCGTCCTCGTTGCCGGACGGCGGGCCAGCGACCATCAGCGATTGCCATCAGCCACAGCGGCAACTGCGCGCCCGCTCGCCTCGCGCCCCCCTTCACACCTGCCCCGCCAGCTCCACCAGCGCCTCCACCAGCTGCTCGCCGTCACCACGCTCGCGGTTCCAGGAGCGTCCGGCGGCGATCTCGTATTCCGGATGTTCGTAGGCCGGGGCGTCGGCCCAGTAGCCGGTCCAGCCATTGGCGTTGCTGACGATGACCAGCGGGCCGTCGAGACGCTGGCGCAGGGCAGCGCCGAGGGTGGCGAACAACTCCACCGGCGCTGCGAGCACCCGGACAGGGCCGAGGCGCCAGGCGCTCAGGTCGAGCTCGGTCTGGCCAACCCGACGTGTGACGCTGACGATGCGCAAGGGAGTGGGCGAGACCGGGGACCCGCCCGAACGTGCCAGCAGCTGGACCTGGGAGGCAGCGGCACGGGCGACCACCGTGACCTGATCTGGATCGCCCTGGGTGGCGATCCAGGGGTGGACATCGCCGGCCGGTCCAAGCAGGAACTGCGCGTGGCAGTCGTGCTCCCAGTCCTCGAGCAGCGCGTTGGCCACGCCGGGATAATCGGGCGAGACCACGCGCGAGGTCTTGCCCAGTACCACCGGATGCACGCCCAGGGCCCACAGCAGCCAGCGCGCCGGGCCCCCCTGCTGCTCGAAGACCAGCACGCTGAGGGTCTGGTCAGCCGGAGCCGAGGGGCGCAGGTCGGTCTGTTCGGCCGGATTCCAGCAGTGCCGCATGCCCTGCGCACCCTCGACGCGCCGGGCGTAGCCCAGACCGGCGTCGGCCTGGCGATAGCGTAGCTGGACCGGCACCAGCAGACCGGCGGCGCGGGCGGCGGCGGCGCGCACTACGGCCTCCAACCGGGCGAGATAGGCCGCGGCCGGCTCCTGCGTGCTCGCCGCCTTCGCCACCGGCAACGCCGAACGCACGTACGCGTCGACCTCGGCGTCCTTGAGCCAGGGCCCGGAGTGGGTGTGGCTGCAGGCGAGCAGGACCCGGTCCAGGTCGCCGGCTATCGCCTCAGCGATCGCCCGGCGCAGGTGCCGGGCCAGACCAGGAGAGAGGATGCACAGATCCAGGGTGCAGATCGCCGCGGCGCCCTGCGCGTCGGCGAACACCAGGCACCGCACCTGCAGCGGCGCGACCGCGCCAGCGTTGCCCGGCGGCAGGCGCTCCTGGCGATAGGCGTAGCCGAGCAGGTCCAGCTCGGGCCCCGGAGTGATGTCCTCGACCGCCGAGCCGAGTCGCAATACGTCCATCGTCGCCTCCCCGTCGCCCGGTGCGGACGACGGGCCCAGACTGGCTCGGCCCGTTGCCCGGGCAACCGACGAGCCGGCGCTATTGCCTGCCGCCGACCGGCGCTAATCCCGGCCGCCGACCAGTCCGGCGCGGAAGGCCCAGTAGAGCAGCTGCAACAGCGCGGTGACCGCGGCGGCGACGTAGGTCAACCCGGCGGCGGTCAGCACGCCGCTGACCGCCGCGCTCTCCTCGCCGTGGCCGACGATGCCCAGATGCGCCAGGCGCCGCTTGGCGCGCGAAGAGGCGTCGAACTCGACCGGCACCGTGACCACCGCGAACAACGCCGCCGCGCCGAACAGGACCACCCCGCCCAGGGCCATGTAGTAAGCGAATCCGGGGTTGTCGGCCGCGGCCTGCTGCGCGCTGCCCATGAGCATGCCAATGATCACCAGCCACAGGCCGAGATTCGAGCCGATGCCGGCGATGGGGACCAGCGCGCTGCGCAGCATCAGCAGCGCGTAGCTCTCGGCGTGCTGGATCGCGTGACCGACCTCGTGTGCCGCGACACCTGCCGCGGCGGCGTTGCGCCCGCGGTAGACCGCGGAGCTCAGGGCCAGGGTCTTTTTGAGCGGGTTGTAGTGATCGGACAGGAACCCGCGGTGTTCGACGATGTCGACGTCGTGGATCCCGGCATCGCGCAGAATCCGTGCCGCGACCTCGGCGCCGCTCAAGCCGCTGCGCAGTGCGACCTGTTGCCCGCGAGCGAAGCGCGATTTGACCAGCAGCGCCGCGCCGCCTGAGAGCACCAGGCCGATGACCAGGATCAGCAGGTAGAGCGGGTCCATGAAAGCGAAGAACGGGAGCATCGGTGACCTCCTGTAGCGTCCGGAACAGGCCCGGGACCCGGGCATCCACGCTGGCCGGGACGGGCGATTCTGGGTCGGAATGACCCTGCCTGCACGCCCTCAGAGGTCAACCCAGCACGCACCGGACCAAAACCGCGGAGCCGCACCCCCGGTGTGGCCGCCGCGCGCTACTCCCCGTCGGTCGCCGCCGCGGCCTTCCCCCGCTTGCGCCGACGATGCTTGAACACCGTATGATAGGGGATGTCGAGGTTCCGGATCTTGTAGTGCACCATCCGTGCGGTGATACCCAGATCGGCCGCCGCCCGCACCACCACGCCGTCGTTGCGCTTGAGCGCGTCCATGATCATGTCGCGTTCGAGCGCATTGACCATGTCCTTGAGGCTGGAATGCGGGGTCTCCGCCGCCTCGCTGGGCATCTGCAGGGTCGGCGGCAGATCGCGTCCGTCGATCACCTCGCCACGCGCGACCAGCACCGCGTACTCGATGCAGTTCTCGAGCTCGCGGATGTTGCCCGGCCAGTGGTAGGCCATGAGCAGGTTGATCGCGGTGGTGCTGATGCGGTTGATCGGCTTGTCCATCACCGTCGCGTTCTTCATCAGGAAGTGATTGGCCAACGCGAGCACGTCGTCACGGCGCTCGCGCAGCGGCGGCAGCACGATGGGGAAGACGTTGATGCGGTAATACAGGTCGAGGCGGAAGCCCCCGTCGGTCACCGCCACTTCGAGGTCGCGGTTGGTCGCCGCGATGATCCGCACGTCGGCCCGGCGCGTGGCGTTGGAGCCGACCCGTTCGTATTCGCGCTCCTGCAGCACCCGCAGCAGCTTGACCTGGGTCGCAGGGCTGAACTCGCCGATCTCGTCGAGAAACAGGGTGCCGCCCTCGGCCTCCTCGATCCGCCCCTGGCGCGACTGGGTCGCGCCGGTGAACGATCCCTTCTCGTGGCCGAACAACTCGCTCTCGAGCAGATTCTCGTTCAGCGCGGCGCAGTTGACGCGGACGAACGGCGCCTCGGACCGCGCCGAGGCATAATGGATCGCCGATGCGACCAGCTCCTTGCCGGTGCCCGACTCGCCGCGGATGAGCACCGTCACCGCGCTACCGGCGACCTGGTGGATCTGCCGGTAGACCGTGCGCATCAGATTGGACGAGCCGACCATGTTCTCCGGGCGGAAGTGCTCGCCGAGCGCGGCGCGCATGCGCAGCTTCTCCTCCTCGAGATGTGCGTGCTCCAGCTCCTCGCGTCGACGCCCGGCGACGTCGTAGGCGACCATCGTCGCCACCACCCCGAGGGCCTCGGACCGCATCTCCATCTCGTCGGGCGCACACAGCGGCACGTCGGCGTTGAGCGTACCGACTATCTCCGCCCCCAGCTTGATCGGCACGCACACGAAGCCGCTGTCCGCCAACCCGCTGTCCAGGCGCCGATGCAGCCGATCGCGGAAATCGGGTTCGTTGCGGATGCTCGGAATCACCGCCGGGGTGCCGCTGGCGAGCACCCGGCCGGTGATCCCCTCACCGCTGCGATAGATCACTTCGGCCGGCGAGCCGGTCCCGGTATCGGCCGCGACCAGCTCCTCGCCGCTGGCTGCGAGCAGCATCAGGGTCGCGCGTTGGTAGAGACCGGTCTCCTCGAGCAGGGCGAGGATCCGACGCAGGACCTCGCGCTGACCCGCGTGGGCCACGAGCAACTCGGCGATGCCCGCCAGCGCCCGCAACAACCGGGCACGAACCGATGGTCGCGAAGCCCCCGTGGCCCCGCTGGTAGACTCGCTGCCGCTCGACATGTTCCCTCCATCACTACGTCCGGTATCGCAGCGATACAGAGCATCAGGCGTGCCACCCGCCAGAGAGCCGCCTGAAACACGGCGTGTACCCGGACCACGCCGCAGGCCCTGGAAAAACCGCCATTTTCGTCGACTCGCTCCTCGCGGCGCCGCATATTTGTCATTCTAACCTAAGCACTTTTTGAGCAGTCGCTTAGCATCGCCCCGCGGTGCGCGCCCCCTCCTCCGCCCGGCAGAGTGCGAAAAATCCGTCAGTTCAGCCCCAGTCCAGCCGGCTGCCGCCCGATAGGTCGCAAGTCTTTGTTAAACCTATTCTTACATGCGCACGAACCGCCCGCGGCGCGTTTGGCACGCTACGTGCCCTACACCAGCGACCCCACAACCCCCAGAAAGGGAACCAATCATGCGCAAGGTCGCCATCTATGGCAAAGGCGGGATCGGCAAGTCGACCACCACCCAGAACACCGTCGCCGCCCTCTCGGAAATGGGCAAGAAGGTGATGGTGGTCGGCTGCGATCCCAAAGCCGACTCCACCCGTCTGCTCCTCGGCGGTCTGGCCCAGAAGACCGTGCTCGACACGCTGCGCGAGGAAGGCGAGGACGTCGAACTCGAGGACATCTGCAAGACCGGTTTCGAAGGCACCCGCTGCACCGAGTCCGGTGGCCCGGAACCCGGCGTCGGCTGCGCCGGCCGCGGCATCATCACTTCGATCAACATGCTCGAACAGCTCGGCGCCTACGACGAGGAGCACAACCTCGACTACGTGTTCTACGATGTGCTCGGCGACGTCGTCTGTGGCGGCTTCGCCATGCCGATCCGCGACGGCAAGGCCCAGGAGATCTACATCGTCTGCTCCGGCGAGATGATGGCCATGTACGCCGCGAACAACATCTGCAAGGGCATCGTCAAATTCGCCCAGGCCGGTGGCGTGCGCCTCGGCGGCCTGATCTGCAACAGCCGCAAAACCGATAACGAGAAGGAACTGATCGACGAACTCGCTCGGCGACTGGGAACCCGCATGGTCCACTTCGTCCCGCGCGACAACGACGTCCAGCGCGCGGAGCTGCGCCGCAAGACCGTCATCGAATGGGACAAGACCTGCCCCCAGGCCGATGAGTACCGCGCCCTGGCCCACAACATCGACACCAACGACATGTTCGTCGTCCCCACCCCGCTGGCGATCGAAGAGCTCGAGTCCCTGTTGATCGAGTTCGGCATCGCCGCCTGATCCCTCTCTCCATTCTCGCCCCAGCGAAAGGAACCCACGCATGAGCATGTGCATGGTCAGGGCCATTGTGCGCCCGGAAAAAACCGACGAAGTCCTCGCCGCCCTGATGTACGCCGGCTTTCCCTCCGTGACCAAGATGGATGTCTACGGCCGCGGCAAGCAACGCGGCGTCAAGGTCGGCGATGTCCACTACGACGAGCTGCCCAAGGAACTCCTGTTCACCGTGATCGATGAGAAGGACCAGGACTTCGTGATCGAGACGATCCTCAAGTCCGCGCGCAGCGGCAGCAAGGGCAACGCCGGCGACGGCAAGGTCTTCGTCTCCGACATCAGCGCCGCGTACACCGTCAGCTCTGGCGAGGCCACGCTATGAAAGAGGTCATCGCCATCATCCGCATGAACAAGATGAACGAGACCAAGCAGGCGCTGGCCGCGAAAGGCATCGCCTCGATGACCGCGCGCAAGGTGGTCGGCCGGGGCAAGGGGCAGGTCGACTACCTCCTGCTCGACGGCGCCAAACACGGTTACGAAGAAGCCATCAACCAGCTTGGCCC
This sequence comes from Planctomycetota bacterium, assembly GCA_041641915.1. Classification (GTDB taxonomy): domain Bacteria; phylum Planctomycetota; class UBA11346; order UBA11346; family UBA11346; genus SLQH01. Next base: position 10,911 of record JBEPXK010000013.1, on the reverse strand, counting down.
CGGCCCCAAGCTGATCCCCAAGCGCCTGCTGATCATCGTCGTCAACGACCACAACCTCGAACAGACCATCAAGACCATCATCGCCGTGAACCAGACCGGCAACCCCGGCGACGGCAAGATCTTCGTCGCCGATCTCACCGAAGCGGTACGCATCAGCAGCGGCGAGCGCGGCTGCGATGCCATCCTCGAACAAGGGGAGACCGTCCCCGCCGCCAGCTCGAAGGAGGGCTGATCCCGATGACCGATCCCACGCCCGAGCACGTCAAACAGGAATTGATCGAGGTCTATCCGACCAAGGTTGCGCGCAAGCGGGCCAAGCACATGCAGGTCAACGACCCCGAGACCCGCCCGGAGATCACCGCGAACGCCCGTACCGTTCCTGGGATCATCACCCAGCGCGGCTGCACCTACGCCGGCTGCAAGGGCGTGATTCTCGGTCCCACCCGCGATGTGCTCTCGATCACCCACGGCCCGATCGGCTGTGGCTACTACTCCTGGCTCACCCGTCGCAACCAGACCCGCCCCGAAAGCGACGCCGACGACAACTACATGACCTACTGCCTGTCGACCGACATGCGCGAGGAGCACATCGTCTTCGGCGGCGAAAAGGCGCTGCGCGAGGCGATCCAGGAAGCCTACGATTGCTTCAAGCCCAAGGCGATCGCCGTCCACGCCACCTGCCCCGTCGGCCTGATCGGCGACGATATCCACCAGGTGGCCAAGGAGATGAAGGAGCAGCTCGGCATCAACGTATTCGGGTTCTCATGCGAAGGCTACCGCGGCGTGTCGCAGTCGGCCGGACACCACATCGCCAACAACCGGATCTTCGAGGAGGTGGTCAGCCACACCGCGCCCACAGCCGACATCCCCAAGCCGCAGGGCACGTACAAGATCAACCTGCTCGGCGAATACAATATCGGCGGTGACGCTTTCGAGATCGAAGAATTGTTCGAACGCATCGGGGTCACCCTGGTCTCGACCTTCTGCGGCAACTCGACCTACGAAACCATGGCCCAGGCCCGGCACGCCGACCTCAACCTGGTCATGTGCCACCGTTCGATCAACTACCAGGCGGACATGCTCGAGACCGCCTACGGCATCCCCTGGACCAAGGTCAACTTCATCGGCGCCGATCAGACGGCCAAGTCGCTGCGCAAGGTCGCCGCCTTCTTCGGCGACCAGGAGCTCATCGATCGCACCGAGGCGGTGATCGCGGAGGCGATGAAACCGGTCGCAATCGCCCGCGAGGACATCACCACCCGCACCCGAGGCAAGCGCGTGATGCTGTTCGTCGGCGGTTCGCGCGCCCACCACTACCAGTACCTGTTCAAGGAAATCGGGATGGAGGTTGTCGCGGCCGGATACGAGTTCGCCCACCGCGACGACTACGAAGGCCGGGAGGTCCTACCGAACATCAAACTCGACGCCGACAGCCGCAACATCGAGGAACTCAAGGTCGAACGCTACGATCCCGAATACCGCAAGCCGATCGACGAGGACAAGGCCAACGCCGCCTTGCGCGCGATCGACGGTCAGGGACTGCGTGAATACGAGGGCCTGATGCCGATGATGGAACGCGGTACCCTGTCGATCGATGATCCCAGTCAGCACGAGATCGACCAGCTGATCACGCTCTACAAGCCCGACATGATCTGCTGCGGCATCAAGGAGAAGTACGCGATCCAGAAGCACGGCGTGCCCTCGCGCCAGCTGCACAGCTACGACTACGGCGGCCCGTACGCCGCCTTCCAGGGGGCGATCAATTTCTGGAAGGACATCGACATGATGACCAATTCTCCGGTCTGGTCGTTGATCGACGCCCCCTGGGACAGCAAACCCGCCCCGACCATCGAAGCCACCCTCGCCAGCGCGTGAATCGCGGAGAGGAAACCACCACCATGACGTTGCTACGACACACCGACGCCGAGGTCAAGGAACGCTCCGCGCTGACCATCAACCCGGCCAAGACCTGCCAGCCGATCGGCGCGATCTACGCCGCGTTGGGCGTCCACGGCTGCCTGCCGCACAGCCACGGATCCCAGGGCTGCTGCTCCTACCATCGCAGTCAGTTGACCCGGCACTACAAGGAACCGGTGATGGCCGCGACCTCCTCGTTCACCGAGGGCTCCTCGGTCTTCGGCGGCCAGGCCAACCTGATCCAGGCGATCGACAACATCTTCACCATCTACAAACCCGAGGTCATCGCCGTCCACACCACCTGTCTCTCCGAAACCATCGGCGACGACATCGTGCAGATCGCACAGAAGGCGAAGGAGAGCGGCAAGATCCCGGAAGGCAAATGCGTCTTCCACGCCAACACCCCGTCCTACCAGGGATCGCACGTCACCGGCTTCGCCAACATGGTCAAGGCGATGGTCGATTACTTCAGCGAACCCGCACCCCGTCGCAACCGCACGATCAATCTGATCCCGGGGTGGGTCGAGCCGGCCGACATGCGCGAGCTCAAACGGATGGTCGCGACCACCGGCGTCACAGCCATCACCTTCCCCGACACCTCCGACGTGCTCGACGCACCGATGACCAAGGAGCACAAGCTGTTCCCCGACGGCGGCGTGACGATCGATCAGCTGCGCCAGACCGGTGCCAGCCGGGGGACGCTCGCCTTGGGGCCTTCGGCCTCAGGCCCGGCCGGACGCGCGCTCGACGTCAAATGCAAGGTCGACTGCGAGGTCTGCGAGATCCCCTACGGCCTGCGCGCGACCGACCGCTTCTTCATGGCGCTGCGTGAGCTCACCGGCTGTGCGATCCCCGACAGCATCGCCGGCGAACGTGGACGACTGGTCGACCTGATGTGCGACATGCAGCAGTACTTCTACAACAAGACCGTCGCGCTGTGGGGCGATCCGGACCAGCTCGTACCGCTGACCGAATTCTGCATCGACCTGGGCATGCGGCCGAAGTACGTGGTCACCGGCACGCCGACCCGTGATTTCGACAAGCGCATGGAACAGGCGATCGACGGTCGCTGCGAGGTGACCTGGAAGGCCGGTCGCGGTGCGGACATGTATCTGATGCATCAGTGGATCAAGCGCGATGGTGTGGATCTGCTCATCGGCGGGACCCACGGCAAGTACATCGCCCGCGACGAGGACATTCCGATCGTGCGCCACGGCTTCCCGGTGCTCGACCGCATCGGCCACCAGCACTTCCCCACCGTCGGCTATCGTGGCGCCACCCGCCTGGCCGAGCAGATCCTCGACGCCTTCATGGACCGCCAGGATCGCGATGCGCCCGAAGAACGCTTCGAACTGGTGATGTGACCGGCCTCCGGCGATCGGGGCTCAGC
>JBEPXK010000013.1:0-7594 GCA_041641915.1 Planctomycetota bacterium | reverse complement strand
CACCCCCTATCCCCGGAACCGGCTGTGAACGGAAGGAACCCGGCCATGCCGCCGCGTCGTGTCGACCACCCCCAGACCGATCCGCCCAGCGCAGGTGCCGACCTCGCGCTGCTCGAAGAACGGCGCAACCAGATCGTCACCGCCGGTGGGGGCAGCGCGGTGGCCTGTTCGCGCAAGTCGACCGCCGGCGCGGTATCGCAGCGTGCGTGCGTTTTCTGCGGTTCGCGTGTGGTGCTCTACCCGGTCACCGATGCGCTGCACCTGATCCACGGCCCCATCGGCTGCGCCGCCTATACCTGGGACATCCGCGGGGCGCTCTCGTCCGATCGTGAACTGCATCGGCTCTCGTTCTCGACCGACATGCGCGAGACCGATGTCATCTACGGCGGCGAGCGCAAGCTCGGCGCGAGCCTGCGCGAACTGATCTCCCGCCATCGGCCCGCTGCGGCCTTCGTCTACTCGACCTGCATCGTCGGCATCATCGGCGACGATGTCGAAGCGGTATGCCGCGAAGTGGCTGCGCAGGCCGGCATCCCCGTGATCCCGGTCAACGCCCCGGGCTTCGCCGGCACCAAGAAAGACGGCTACAAAGCCGCCTGCGAGGCACTCACCCGACTGGTCGGTACCGGCGACACCACCGGCATCGCACCGCACAGCATCAACATCCTCGGCGAGTTCAACCTCGCTGGCGAGACCTGGATGCTCAAACGCTATTACGAGCGCATGGGCATCGAGGTCGTGGCCACCGTCACCGGCGACGCGCGCATCGCCGATGTCCGCCGGTGCCACGGCGCCGCGCTCAACGTGGTCCAGTGTTCCGGCTCGATGATCCACCTCGCCAAAGCGATGGAGCGGGATTACGGCATCCCCTGTATCCGCGTGTCCTACTTCGGGATCGAAGACACGGCGACCGCGCTCTACGATGTCGCGAACCACTTCGCCGATCCGGAGATCCTCGACCGCACGCGCGCGCTGGTCGGCGAAGAGGTCAGCGCGATCCAGGGCCGTCTGCGTGAATTACGCGGCGAACTGCGCGGACGCACCGCGGCGATCTACACCGGCGGAGCGTTCAAAGCGATCAGTCTGGTGCGGGCGCTGCGCAGTCTGGGCATGCGCACGGTGCTCGCCGGGTCACAGACCGGCAACGCGGAGGACTACGCCCAACTGGCCGCGATCTGCGATCCGGACACGGTGATCGTGGACGACACCAACACGCTCGAGCTGGCGCGCTTCCTCGAACGCACCCCGACCGATCTGTTCATCGGCGGGGTCAAGGAACGCCCGATCGCCTACAAGCTCGGTGTCGCCTTCTGCGATCACAACCATGAACGCAAGCACGCCCTGGCGGGCTTCGCCGGCATGGTCAACTTCGCCGAGGAGGTCCACCGCAGCGTCACCTCGCCGGTGTGGCGCTTCCGCCGTCGCAGTCCTGCGGTGGCGGGCGAGGAGCCGACGTCATGAGCCATCAGATCACGCGGCCCAGCGGCGCGGTGAGCACCACCAACGCCTGCAAACTCTGCACCCCGCTCGGCGCCTGCCTCGCGTTCAAGGGCGTCGAACGCGCGGTGCCGTTCATCCACGGCTCGCAGGGCTGCTCGACCTACATCCGCCGCTACCTCATCGGCCATTTCCGCGAGCCGATGGACATCAGCTGCTCGAACTTCTCCGAGGAAGCCGCTATTTTCGGCGGCACCGAGACCTTCTGCAACGGGCTGGCGAACGTCATCGCCCAGTATCGCCCCAGCCTGATCGGCATCGCCACCACCTGTCTCGCGGAGACCATCGGCGAGGACCTGCCCCTGCTGCTCGCCCGCGCCCACGACCAGCTCGGGCCCGACGCGCCGCCGCTGATCGCCGTCTCCAGCCCCAGCTACGCCGGCACCCACGCCGATGGCTATCACCGGGCCGTACGCCGGATCGTCGAGGGCCTCGCCGTCGCCGGACCGCGCGCGCGGCATCTCAACCTGTTCCCAGGCATGTTCTCGCCGGCCGATCTGCGCTATCTGCACGATCTGCTCACCACCTTCGGCCTGTCCGGTTGCGTCCTGCCCGACTACAGCGACACGCTCGACGGCCCAACCTGGGACCGCTACCACGAGCTGCCTCCCGGCGGCACCCCGCTGAGCGCCATCGCAGCGAGCGGCAGCGCCACAGCGAGCATCGGCCTCGCGCTGGCCCCCTCGGCCAAGGACGACGCTGGCGCCTACCTCGCCGAGCGCTTCGACGTGCCCTACCACCGTCTCGGCGCACCGGTCGGCATCAGCGCGACCGACGCGCTGCTCGAGGTCCTGTCCACGGTCGCCCAGCGCCCGGTGCCGGAGCGCCTGCGCGCCCAACGCGGCCGGCTGATCGACAGCTACGTCGACGCGCACAAGTTCTGCAACGGCCGCCGCGCGGTGCTCTACGGCGACGAGGACCACGTGGTCGCGCTCGCGCGCTTCCTCGCCGAGATCGGCATCCGTCCGGTGGTCTGCGCCAGCGGCGCCGCCTCCGGGTTGTTGCGTACCGCCCTCGCCGACCTCGATCTCGACAGCAGCACGGTGATGGACGACAGCGATTTCAGCGAAATTGAAACCGCCGCCCGCGCGCAGAGCGCCGAACTGGTCATCGGCCACAGCAAGGGCTACGCCCTCGCCCGCGCGCTCGCGGTGCCACTGGTCCGTGTCGGCCTGCCGGTGTCAGACCGCATTGGCGGCGCCCGTATCCGCAGCCTCGGCTACGACGGCACCCAGGACCTCTTCGACCGCATCGTCAACGCCATCATCGAGCGCGAACAGGCGGCCAACCCGGTCGGCTACATGACCTACTGAGCCAGCCGCCACCGCCCAACCGCAGGAGTCTCTTCCGTGACCGCGTCGCCCAACCCACCACCGCCCGCAGAGCGCCCGATCCACCCCTGTTTCGACGCTGGTGCCCGCCATACCCACGGTCGGCTCCATCTACCCGTCGCACCGCGCTGCAACGTGCAGTGTAATTTCTGCAACCGCCGTTACGACTGCGTCAACGAAAGCCGACCCGGCGTGACCTCGTCGGTCCTCAGCCCCCAGCAGGCGCTGTGGTACGTCGAGCGGATGGTCGAACGTGACCCGACGCTGAGCGTGATCGGTATCGCCGGACCGGGCGACCCCTTCGCCAACGCCGAACGCACCATGGCCACGTTGCGCATGGTCCACGCCCGCTTCCCCCAGCTCGCGCTCTGCGTCTCGACCAACGGACTCGAGCTGGCCGCGCACATCCCCGAACTCACCGCCCTCGGCCTGCGACACATCACCATCACCGTGCTCGCCGCGACCAGCGCCACCGCTGGACGGCTCTACCGCTGGATCCGCACCGACGCCGGCATCGAGGTCGGCGCCACCGCAGGCACGCTGATCCTCGAACGGCAACGCGCAGCGATCGCCGCCTGCGCCGCCGCGGGCATGACGGTCAAGGTCAACTGCGTGGTCGTGCCGGGAGTCAACGACCACGAGGTCGAGGCCGTGGCCAGCAACGCCGCCGCGTGGGGCGGCAGCATGTTCAACCTCATCCCGTTCGTGCCTGCCGCAGGCACCGCCTTCGGCGATATCCCGCCGATGGCGTCCGCGCGCGTAGCCGCTCTGCGCACCGCCTGTGAGGCGCACCTGCCGCAGATGCGGCACTGCGCTCGCTGCCGCGCCGACGCCGCCGGCCTGATCGGCTGCGCCAACCACCCCGACACCGTTTCGCTCATGCAGGAGGCCGCCGCCATGGAACCCGAACGCGAAAGCACCGAGCGCCCGTACGTCGCCGTCGCGAGCATGGAGGGCGTGCTCGTCAACCTCCACCTCGGACATTGCCGGAAGTTCCTCATCTATGCCCCCGAGGACGACTGTTTCCGCCTGACCGACGTACGCGAGGCACCCGAGCCCGACACCCCCGACCGGTGGCAGGCGCTCGCTACGCTGTTGCATGATTGTCGCGCCGTGGTCGCCACCGACGCCGGCGGACCGCCGCAGCGCACCCTCGCCGAACACGGTATCCGCACCTACGGCACCGAAGGCCTGATCGCCGACGTGCTCGAAGCGGTGTTCGAAGGGCGCGAGTCCGACCTCCGCCCCCCGGTGTGCCGCAGCAAGAACTGCTCCGGCGGCTGCTCCGGCGCCGGCGGGATGTGCGCCTGAGCCGGCCATGCGTCGCACCGTCGAGCTGATCGATACCACGCTGCGCGACGGCGAACAGGCGCCGGGTCTGTGCTTCGGGCTGGACCAGCGCCTGGCCATCGCCACCGCGCTCGCCCGGGCCGGCATCGATGAGCTCGAGCTCGGGATCCCGGCCGCCGGCGAAGCGGCCATCGCGGCCATCCGCGCGGTGGTCGCGCTCACACTGCCCTGCCGCACCAGTTGCTGGTGCCGCGCCCGACGTGGCGACATCGAGGCCGCGGCACGAACCGGCACCGATGGCGTGCATATCAGCGTGCCGGTATCCGATCGCCAACTTGCAGCCATCGGCCGGGATTGGCCAGGCATGACCGCACGCCTCGCGCCACTCCTGATCCAGGCGCGCGGTGCCTTCGCGTTCGTCTCGCTCGGCGCGCAGGACGCTTCGCGCGCCCCGCTCGAGCGCCTGCGTGCGCTCGGCGCCCTGGCCACGGAACACGGCGTCGCGCGCCTGCGCCTGGCGGACACCGTCGGCGTCTGGACCCCCGAGCGCACCGCGCGGGTATTCCGCGCCCTGCGCGCCGGCGGTCGTCTGCCCGCGCTCGCCTGCCACGCCCACAACGACCTGGGCATGGCCACCGCCAACAGCCTCACCGCGGCGAGCGCCGGTGCCGCGAGCGTTGATGTCACTGTGCTGGGCATCGGCGAGCGCGCCGGCAACGCCCGTCTGACCGAGGTCGCGACCGCGCTGCAGCATGCCGGACAGACGCGCTGCCGCTTCGACCTGCGCCAGCTCCCGCGCATCGGGCGGCTGGTCGCCGCCGCCGCCGGGCGCACCATCGCCCCCGACCGCCCCCTGCTCGGCGCCAACGCCTTCCGTCACGAATCAGGCATCCACGTCGCCGCGCTCCTGCAGGACCCCACGACCTACGAGCCCTTCGCCCCGGCAACCGTCGGCCGCACCCGCGCACCGTTCGTACTCGGTGTCCACAGCGGCATCGCCGCCGTGCGCGACGCCTGCCGCCGGCTGCGGCTGCCCGCCACTGAGGAACAGCTCCCGACGCTGCTCGCCACGTTGCGCGCCCACGCGCAGGACCGTATGCGCGCGCTCGACACAAGCGAGTTCCTCGCCCTTGCCCGCGATCTCGGTCTGCATCAGACGGATCGCGCATCCGAGTCACCCGCATCGCTGTCGATGCCCTGAGCCAGGAGGATCCATGGCCATCACCAAACCCACCTACCACTTCCTCGTCTGCAATAGCTACCGCGTCAGCGGCGAACCGCAGGGCGTGTGCAACCGCAAGGGCGCCGGCGATCTGCTGCAGTTCATCGAGAACGAATGCATCGACCGCGACATCGATGGTCTGGTCACCGCTACCGGTTGTCTCAAAGCCTGCGAAAAGGGACCGATCCTGGTCATCTACCCGGGCAATGCCGATGCCGCGCTCGAAGCGCCGGTCTGGTACGGCGGCGTCGACGAGGAGGCCTGCGACCGCATCCTCGACGCGCTCGAAGAAGGCGGCATCGTCGACGACCTCGCGATCTGATTCCCCGGCGGCACCCTTCGGGGTGCCGCCCGAAGCCCAGGAGCCGCCGTGTACACCTTACGCACCGCCACCACCAACGACATCCCGGCGCTCAGCGCCCTGCTCAGCCAACTGTTCGCGATCGAATCCGACTTCACCCCCGACGACGCGCGCCAACGCGCCGGACTGCAGAACCTGATCCATCGTCCCGAGCGCAGCCGCATCCTCTGCGCCTGTGACGCCGATGGCGCGCTCGTCGCCATGGCCACGATCCAGATCCTCGTCAGCACCGCCCAGGGGACACCGGTTGGCCTGATCGAGGACATGGTCGTCGACCCTGCGCACCGTCACCGCGGCATCGGCCGCATGCTGCTTGATGAGCTCGAGGCCTGGTCGCGCCAACGCGGCCTGACCCGCCTGCAACTACTCGCCGACGCCAGCAATGCCGGCGCGCTCGCCTTCTACGACCGCTGCGACTGGTCGCCGACCAACCTGGTCGCCCGCCGCAAACTCCTCTGATCGGTACCACCGCGACCGGGACCGCCACGCGGGCCCGGCCAGCCGCGTTCGACACCTGCGCTGACTCGGGCCGAACGAATCGCCGCCGATCGACCGGCAGCGTGCCGCGGCTGCCACCCGCGGCCACACCGCCACTCCCTGGCCAGTCGCCAACCGCCTGCCATGATCCCGCAGGAGTCGACCATGGACCGCGCCTGCTTCGCCAGCGACAATTACGCGCCCTCGTGCCCCGAGGTCCGCGCCGCCCTCGAACAGATCGATCACGGCAGCGCCATCGCCTACGGTGACGATCCGGCTACCGCCCGCGCCTGCCGCGATCTCGCCGCGCTGTTCGAACACGACTGCGACATCTACTTCGTGTTCAATGGCACCGCGGCCAACAGCCTCGCCATCGCCAGCTGCTGTCGCTCCTACCACGCCGTGATCTGCCACGAGCTGGCCCACATCGAGACCGACGAATGCGGCGGACCGGAGTTCTTCGCCAACGGCGTCAAGCTCCTGCTCGCAACGGGCGAGGATGCACGTATCGATCCCGACGCCCTCGAACGCCTCGCCCGCCGCCGCACCGACATCCATTTCCCCAAACCCCGCGTGCTCAGCCTGACCCAGGCCACCGAGCTCGGTACCGTCTACAGCCCCGACCACCTGCGCGCACTGTGCCAGCGCGCGCACGCACTCGACATGCGCGTCCACATGGACGGCGCCCGCTTCGCCAACGCCTGCGCCGCGCTCGGTTGCGCACCCGCAGAGTGCACCTGGCGCGCCGGCGTCGACGTCCTCTGCTTCGGCGGCACCAAGCAGGGCATGCCGGCTGGCGAAGCGGTCATCTTCTTCGACCGCACCCTCGGCGCCGAATTCGCTTGGCGCTGCAAGCAATCCGGCCAACTCGCCTCCAAGATGCGCTACCTCACCGCCCCCTGGAGCGCCCTGCTCGCCGACGACGCCTGGCGGCGCCACGCCGCCCACGCCAACGCTTGCGCCGCCCGCCTCTCCGCCGGCCTCGCCGCCCTCCCGGGCGCGGAACTCATCGCCCCGACCGAAGCCAACGAGGTCTTCGTCCGCCTGAGCGACCCCCTCGCCCACGCCCTACGCACCGCCGGCTGGCGCTTCTACGACTTCATCGGCCTCGGCGGCGCCCGCTTCGTCTGCGCATGGAACACCGAACCCGCCTGGATCGACCAACTCCTCGCCGACGCCCAGGCCTGCTCCCGCTGACCACACGCCCCAAACCCGCGAACAAAGTCCCCGCAAAACCAACGCCAAACCAAGCCACAAGGGGGTCCGGGGGACAAAGTCCCCCGAAAAAACCCAAGCCAACCAACCAACCAGCGCCAACACCCACCAAACCCACACCCAAACCAAGCCACAAGGGGGTCCGGGGGACAAAGTCCCCCGAAAAAACCCAAGCCAACCAACCAACCAACCAGCGCCAAC
>JBEPXK010000012.1:0-17861 GCA_041641915.1 Planctomycetota bacterium | reverse complement strand
GGGCGAGCGAGCCTGCACGGGCCATGACCATCCGCGCGAGGCTCGGGGTCATCTCCGGGCGCAGCGCCACCCGGCGTCCACCCTTGTCGGTGAAGTTGTATAGCTGCCCGGTGATCTCGTCGCCGGCCTTGCGGGTGTAGAGCTCCTCGTGTTCGAGCACGCAGGCGTCGTATGCGACGTAGCCGAACGCGGTCGCGACCGCCCGCCACTGTGCGAACAGCCAGCTGCGCAGGGCCATGTCCTCGGGGTAGAAATCGCGGGTGCCCTTCACCGCTTGGGTGCTGATGCCCTCGCCCATGGCGCGTCTCCCTGTCCGTGTGGCCGGCGTGGCGCCGGCGCAGCATCCTCGCCCGACGCTCTGGCGGGCAAGCGGCCATCGGTGGAGCCCGCCGACGATGGGCTCTGGCCAATCGCAGCCTGGCCGCTAGTTTGCAGCTCGAATCGGAGGACCTATGGCAGATCTGCGGGTGTGCAAGTTCGGGGGAACCTCGGTGGCGACGGCCGAGCGTCTGCGTGCGGTGCAGGCCATCTGCGATGCCGAGCCGGCACGGCGGGTGGTGGTGCCGTCGGCGCCGGGCAAGGCCCATGGCGACGACACCAAAGTCACCGACCTGCTCTACCTCGCCCATGAACTGGCGAGCAAGCAGCAGCCCTTCGACAGCATCTGGGCCCAGATCGAGGCCCGGTTCACCGGCCTGGTAGCAGATCTCGGGCTCGCGCTCGACCTGGCCCCGGTGCTCGACGAGATCCGCGAGACCATCGCCGGCGGGGCCAGCGCTGCCTATGCCGCCAGCCGCGGTGAAGCGGTCAATGGTCGCGTCGTCGCCGCGCTGCTCGGCGCGCGCTATGTCGATGCGGCCGAGGTGATCCGTTTCGGCCCCGGCGGTCGTGTCGCCCCGACGACCTTCGAGCTGGTGCGAGAAGCCTGCGCCGGCGAGGAGCGCGTGGTCATCCCCGGTTTCTACGGCAGCGACCGCCATGGTCGGGTGCGCACCTTCACCCGCGGCGGCAGCGACGTCACCGGCGCGGTGATCGCCGCCGCGATCGACGCGACGCTCTACGAGAACTGGACCGACGTGCCCGGCGTGCTGGCCACCGATCCGCGCATCGTCACCAGCGCGCGGCCGATCACCGAGATCACCTACGACGAGCTGCGCGAACTGGCCTACATGGGTGCCAACGTGCTGCACGAGGAGGCGGTGTTCCCGGTGCGCGACAAGGGCATCCCGATCAACATCCGCAGCACCGGAGCGCCCGAGCATCCGGGCACGGTGATCGTCGCCGATCGCGACGTTGGCGACCAGGTGGTCGTGGGGATCGCCGGCCGCGCCGGCTTCACCGTGTTCCAGTTCCACAAGCCGATGATGAATAGCGAGGTCGGCTTCGGTCGTCGGGTGTTGGACGTGTTCGAGCGTTACGGCATCAGCTACGAGCACACCCCCACCGGGATCGACACCATGTCGGTGGTGGTCGCCGATGAGACCCTGGGCGAGGATCGCGAGGAGCAGATCCTCGAGGACCTGCGCGCCGCGGTGAAGACCGACGAGATCACCCTGGTTCCGGGCATGGCCCTGATCGCTACCGTGGGCAAGGGCATGAACCACAACGTCGGCGTCGCCGGGCGTCTGTTCAGCGCGTTGGGCAAGGCTGCAGTCAACGTGCGGATGATCGATCAGGGCTCCTCGGAGCAGAACATCATCGTCGGGGTCGACGATGGCGATCTGGCCAAGGCAATCCAGGTGATCTACGAAGAGTTCGCCTGATTCATTGCTTTTAGCCCAGGGGCTTTTGCTCAGGGGCTTCGCCCCTACGGCCCGGGCTTCGCCAGGGCCTACCCCTCTGGCTTGGTCGGGATTCCCGTGGCTCGGCGTGGCCGATCCCCGGGTGGGCGGATCGGCTACGCCGATCATATCCGCCCACCATCCCTCTGGCGCCAGTTGCTTTTGTTCAGGGGCTTCGCCCCTACGGCCCGGGCTTCGCCAGGGCCTACCCCTCTGGCTTGGTCGGGATTCCCGTGGCTCGGCGTGGCCGATTGTTTGTGCCCACCATCCCTCGCTCGCCAGTCCTGGGGTTCAACCCGGCTCCAGGTACAGCTCCACCGTGCGCGGCTCGCCGGTCGGATCGGCGAGCTCGAAGGTCACGCCGTCGCCGATCTGCTTGCCGCGTAGGGCGCGGTAGATGTCCAGGGCGCTGCGGATTGCGTGGCCTTCGATGCTGATGATCCGCGCGCCGACGTCGATCCCGGCGCGCGCGGCCGGGCTGCCGGGCGCCACCGCCTCCACCTCCTGACAGCGTTTCCGGGTGCCGCTTTCGTCGCGCCAGGTCCCGGCGGTGAACTGCAACCCGTGCGCGGGGGAACCGGGGATCGGCAGGCGGCCGGCCGCCAACGCGCGCTCGAGGCGCTGGCCTTCGCGTTCCACCACCACCGCGATGGTCGCCCCGGCCTGCCAGGGACGGTCGGCGAAACAGCCCTCGGCCTCGGCCACCGAATGCACCCGTCGCCCGGCGACCTGCAGCAGCAGGTCGCCGACGGCGAGGGTGTCCGCGGCTGCGCCCGGCGCGGCGACGCGGACCCCGGCCGGGGCGATCTCGAGTTCGAGCCCTTCCGGTGCCGCGGTGCGGGTGACGTAGCGGCCGGGCGCCGCGCGCAGCGCGGGCAGGAAGGCCGCCAGCGCGCGGCAGCTGATGGCCAGGCCGATGCCCGAGTTGATTCGCATGCCGGTGCGGGTGCGGATCTGACCGTTGATCCCGAGCAGCCGCCCCTCGAGGTCGAGCAACGGCCCGCCGCTGTTGCCGGGATTCAGTGGCGCATCGACCTGGATGCAGTCGGTGTAGGTCCCGCGGACCACCCCGGCCGCGCCAAGGATACCCTGGCTGACGCTGGGGGTGTTGTCGACGTCGCCGAGGTCGAATGGATTGCCGATCGCGAACACCCGCATGCCCAGGCGCAGGTCGGCCTGGGTCGCCAGTTCGACGTGATCCAGTTCCGGCAGGGGCTCGCCCGGTTCCGGTTGGATCTGTAGCAGGGTCAGGTCGCCGACCGGATCCGTGGCCACCAGGGTGGCGGCGTAGTTGCGACCGTCGTGGAAGCGCACCCGCCAGCTGGTCTGCCCGCCGGCGACGTGGTGGTTGGTCAACACCTCGCCCTGCGGCGAGACCACCACCCCGCTGCCGCCGCCGACGAAGACGTAGGCCTGCTGCAGCAGGTCGGCGACCCGGCGTTGGGCCGCGCGCAGCGCGAGCGGATCCTGCACCGCGGTCTGCGCGCCGGCGAGGGCGGGGGCGGCGATGGCGAGCAAGACAACGAGGAGGCGGTCAACGCGCATCGAACACCTGCAATTCGACAGCCAGCTCGTGGGGCTCGCCGTCGCGCTCCACCCGCACCCCGACCACCGCTCCGGCGCTGCGCCCGACCAGCAGCCGGCTGATGTCCGCGTGTTCGCGCACCGGCTTGCCATCGATCGCGAGGATCAGATCGCCGACCTCCATGCCGGCCGCCGCGGCGCCGAGTTCCGGGTCCACCAGTTTCACCTGCGGCGGGCCTGCACGCGATTCGACCCGGATGCCCAGCCCGACGATCGGCAGCTCCAGCACGTCGGTGCCTTCGCGCAGCGTGGGCAGGACCGCGGCGATGGTCCCGGTGTCGACGAACATGGCCACGCCGGAGTTGATTCCCCAGGGTCGACGTGGGCCGAGGTGGCAGGTCACGCCGACCACCGCCCCGGTGCAGTCGACCACCGCGCCGCCGAGGCTGCCGTAATTGACCAGCGCGTCGGTCTGGTGGAGGTGATCGCGGCTCTGGGTCCGGCGGCGTTCGGTCGCGCTGACCACGCCGACGCACATGGTGAACCGCCCGCCGCCGCGATGACGACCGACCACGGCCACCGGATCGCCGGCGTGCAGATCGGGCGCCGCGGCCAGTTTCACCGCCGGGAAGGGCAGCGGCGATTCGGCCTGCAGCAGGGCGAGGTCGAGCACCTTGTGCACCGCGAGCACGCTGCAGGAGACGTAGGGGGTGTCGGTGGCCGGGGTGAGCACGCGGCCGTGGTGGGCGTCGCCGTGGAGGTTGCTCGCTGCGGTCAGCAGCAGGCCGGCCTGCGGGTCGATGCACAGCGCCGGCACGGCCTGATCGGTGTAGAACACCTGCTGCGTGTGGTAGTAGATGCCCCAGGCCTGTTCGAGCGCTTCGCGCATGTAGGGCGGGACGGCGGCGCTGAGCGGGCGTGGGCGCGGCGGTCCGTCGGGATTGCCGGGTCCGCGCGGTCGTTCGAGATAGACCAGCGCGATGCCCGCGGCCGTGGACCGCGCCGTGGCGAGCAGGGCGTCGGCGAGCGGGTCATCGGTGGTCTGCGGCGGGTGCAGGCTCGCCGGGAGTTCGAGCTCGGCGGCGATCAGCGCGATGGGCACGGCGGTGCCGACGCGGCGCTGGCGCGCCACGCCGAGGCTGACGATGGCCACCACCCGACCTGCGGCATCGAGCAGCGGGCCGCCCTGGTTGCCGTCGTTGATCGCGGCGTCGGTTTCGATCACCGGGCCGCGGTAGTGGCTGAGCACGCGGCCGAGCCGGCCGCGCATCGGCGGTTCGCTCGGCGGAATCGTGTAGCGTCCGCTGACGATCCCCCGGCTCAGCGCCGCGCGGCCGTCGGTTTCCAGCGCCCCGAAAGGGTTGCCGGCGGTCCATACGCGATCGCCGATGCGCAGCTGTTCGCTGTCCGCCAGCTCCAGCGGTCGTGGCGCGGGCGTGCCGTCGCGCTGCACGGTGAACAGCAGCGCGGTGCTGCGCTCGCCGCGCCGGACCACGCGTGCCTGCAGGCGGCGGCCGCCGGGCAGCACCACGGTGAAGTGCTCGGCATCATCGGGCACCGCCTCGGCCAGGGTCAGCCCGGTGAGGGTCTGTTCGTCAGCGGCGATGATCAACCCCGCGCCGCCGAGGGCGGCGTCCGGCGCCTCGGAACTGTCCGCGAGCGCGGGGATCGCGACCACCGCGTCGGTGGCGAACTCCGCCGCCGAGGCGGTGATCGTCACAACGAGCATCAACAGTGAGGTCGGCAGACGCATGGACCACATTATCCCACATTCTAACGCCGAGCCAACCGTGTTCGTTTGCTCGTATCGACGCGGAGGTCGGGGGCTGCGTCAGTCAGGCGGTGGTGGTGGCACGTGGCGCGCGGCGCGCAGCTACATCCGTTCCATGCGGATCTGGTCGGTCCAATGCGTGCCCAGGCTCTCGAGTGCGGCCCGGTGCATGATTCCCAGCGGCGGCTGCAGCCCGGTCCAGTAACAGTACTGGGCCACCGCCTGGTGCTCGAGCATGCTCAGGCCGCAGACGGTCGTCGCGCCCTCGTCGGCGGCGTCGCGCAACAGCCGGGTTTGCAGCGGGGTGTAGACGGTGTCGAACACCACGCTGTCCTCGCGGTGCCGATCGGTCGGCCAGGGCGAGCTGTCCGGGTCGTTCATCCCCACCGAGGTGCCGTTGAGCAGGATGTCGTAAGGCAGGTCGTGGGCCGCCTCGAGGCTGCTGGCGGTGCAGCCGAGCCGGTCGGCCAGTGCCTCGGCGCGGGATTCGGTGCGGTTGGCAATGACCACTTCGGCCCCCGCCGCGACGAGCGCGTAGGCCAGCGCGTGGCTGACCCCGCCGGCGCCGAGCACCAGCGCCCGCTTGCCCTGAACCGAGCCGCCGGCCTCCTCGAGACAAGCGATCGCCGCCGGGGCGTCGGTGTTCGCGCCGATCGCGCGCCCGGCGTCGTCGCGATAGACGGTGTTCATCGCTCCGATGCGCTGCACCGGATCCTCGACCGAATCCATCACGTCGATCAACGCCGCTTTGTGCGGGATGGTGATCGACAGCCCGTCGACCCAACTGTGGCAGGCGCGCCAGAACGCGGCCGCGTCGTGGACCAGGAAAGGCACGTAGACCGCATCGACCCCGTGGCCGGCGAAGGCGGCGTTGTGCATCGCCGGAGACAGGCTGTGCGCGACCGGGTCGCCGATGACTCCGAAAATGCAGGTGTCCGCGCCCTGCATCTGCAGGCGGTAGCGGCGGGTCAGCTCGCGGGTGGTCGGTTGGCCGGGGGCGGAACCGGTCGGATCGATCGACAGGCGGGCGAAGGTCATCCCGCAGCCCCAGGCCCCGGCCAGCAGTCGGGTGGGCAGACCGATCTCGCCCATGCCGAGCGCGACCAGTTCCCGATGACGCTGGTGCTTGTTGCCGAAGCGGCCGTAATTGGCGCAGAGCTCGGCGAGCACATCGAGCTGGTCGGCATCCTCGAGGCTCACCGCGACCTTGGCCACGGCGGCGCCGGCGGCGTACATCGACTCCACGAGCTCCGGTAGATCCGGGCTCAGGCCGTCGAAGTCGTGATGGCTGAGGATCAGCCGCGCGGTGCGGGGTCGTTCGTGCAGCGCGCCCAGGCGGGCCAGCTCCACATCGATGTAGGCTGCGCCGCGCCGATCGGCTTCGAGCAGCAGCGCGAGGCGGTCTTCTTCCGGGCCTTCCCACTGCCCCTGTTCGCTCGCATGGCGGTTGGTCGCGATCACCGGCAGCGGCCATTCCGAGATCGCCGCGATCACGTCGTGGATCGGCGCACCGGCGCGGGCGCACATGTCCAGCCGGAGTTCGACCAGATCGGCGTGTTCGGCCCGGGCATGGTGGACCTTGCGATCGATGTCTTCGAGGGTGCGGCCGGAGACGGGAACGACGATGCGGGTCACGATGGTTCCGTTCTCTGGGCGTGGACCGACGCGACAAGGGAGAACCCGGCTCGCCGGTGCCGGGGCCGCGGTCAGCCAGGCATTCCCACTGGCCTGTCTGCCAGCGCGTTGCTATCCTGGTCCGGTGGCTCGACTTGTGGCGAGGCGAGCCAGGGGAGGGAAATGGAGCGAGAGGTGCTCGATCAGATCCCCGAGTCGATCGGCCGCTATCGGATCCTCGACGTGCTCGGGCAGGGCGGGATGGGGCGGGTCTACCGCGCCCAGGACGAATCCCTCGGCCGCACGGTCGCACTCAAGGTGCTCCTGCCGGTGCCGGGGGCGCCGGCTGATTTTGCCAAGCGCTTTCTGCGTGAAGCACGCGCCGCGGCGAGCATCAATCATCCCAACGTCATCACCTGTTACGACGTCGGCGATGCCGACGGCACGCTGTACATGGCGCTCGAACTGGTCACCGGCGGCGACGCTGCACGCCTGATGGCCGGACGCGGCGGACGTCTGAGCGAGCGTGAGGCGCTGCTGGTGTTGCGCGGCGCGGCCGCCGGGCTGCTGGCGATCGAGCAGGCAGGACTGCTGCATCGCGACATCAAGCCGGCGAACATCTTCCTCACCGACACCGGAGAAGCCAAGCTGGCCGATCTCGGCCTGGTGCGTTCGCATCTCGATCAGGATCAGCTGACCCAGGTCGGTGCGCCCATGGGCACGCCCGCCTACATGTCGCCGGAGCAGGCGCGTGGCCTGGCCGATCTGGATATCCGCAGCGACATCTTCTCGCTCGGCTGCTCGCTCTATGCCATGCTCAGCGGCGCGAGCCCCTTCCTCGCCGAGAACCCGGTCGCCACCCTCAGCCGGGTGCTCAGCGACGAGGTGCCGGACATCGCGCAGGCTTGTTCCGACCTGGGGCCGGCGACCTGCCGCTTGCTCGCCGGAACCCTGGAGAAGGACCGCAGCCGACGCATTGCCGGGGCCGGCACCCTGGTCTCGCAGGTGCAGAGCGCGCTCAGCGAGCTGCGCGATGGCCAGCGCTCGCGCCCGACGACCGTCCGTTCCACGGGCGATCAGACCCCGGCCACCGGCAGTGCCGCGCGGCAGACCACGCCGAGGCCGGATACCGATCACCGCCGTGCGGTCGGCACCCGCAGCACCAGCCGGCGGCGACGGGAGACCACGCGTTCGCAGGCGGATCTGCGTTCGTTGGCCAAGCGGGTGCACATCGCCCCCGACGGCCTGCGCGCGTGGATCAATCTCGCGCCGCAGGTGAGTTTCCCCCGGGCCCTGCTCGAGAAGGTGCTCGACACCGCCGGGGTCTGTCATGGTCTGCAGCATGCCGCGCTGCTCCAGGCCACGCGCAACGTCAACAGCGTGCGTCGGCTGGTCATCGCGCTCGGCGATCCGCCGCTGCCGGACCGGGAGGGCACCGACGTTCGCGGTCAGCGGATCCCGCCGGTGCAGGGCGACGTGGTCATCGTGGTCGCGGCCGACTACATGGAGGCGCACGCGATCTTCCGACCGGGCACGCTGTGCGACCAGATGCAGGTCAAGCTCGCCCTGTTGCAGGCCGGCGTACGTTACGGCATCGATCGCGCGGGTCTGCCGCGGCTGTGGGAGGGGCCACCCGATCAGAGCGGCCGCCGCAGTATCGCCCGCGGCTCGGCGATGATCCCCGGCGAACCGGCGGGTTTCCGGCTCGCGGCCAAGGTCAGCGAACGCAGTCTCGGTGCCGACACCGTCGAGCACATGAGCCAGGTGCGCCAGGGCCAGGTGTTGGCGACGTGGCGTGACGAGGTCAAGGGGCGCGCAGGGATGGACGTCCACGGCCGGGAGATCATCCCGCCGCGCCTGTCGAGCCCCGACATCGCGCGGATGGTCGGGGAGGGCTGTCGGGTCGAGCGCAATCGTGAAGGCGTCCAGATGCTGATGGCCGACCGCGCGGGCTACGTGCAGCAGCAGGTCGACGGTCGCATCCGCGTGATCTCGGCGGTGGAGGTCCCGGGGGATTGCGGCCCTGATAGCCCCGCGATCGAGACCGATGACGTGGTCCTGGTGCGCGGCAACGTGTTGCCCGGTGCGCGGATCAACAGCTCGAACGATGTGGTCATCATGGGCGATCTGCACGACGCGGCGGTCGAGGCCGGCGGGTCGTTGCAGGTCCAGGGCAACATCGGCGCCGGCGAGAACGCGGTGTTGGCCGGCGATGGCGTCGCGGTCAGCGGCGATGTGGCCCGACGCGTGGTCACCGGGTCGTTGCGGGTCGACGGTGCGGTCGAGAACTGCGAGATCGTCGCCACCGGCGATATCGAGGTCCATCGGGTGGTCGGCGGATCGCTGATCGCGGGTGGCAACATCACGGTCCAGTACGCCGGCGACGATCGCGGCGCGACGACCGAGATGTGGGCGGGCCATCTGCCCGAATCAGAGGACCGCGCCGAGGTGATCCGGGTCAATGAACGCCGGATCCACACCGAGTACCGCCAGGCGATGGAGCGGCTGCATTCGGCCGATGTCGAGGTGCATCAGAAGCGCAAGCGCATGGAGTTGATCGAGCGCTCCGACTATCGCAGCGAGCGCGTGGCGCGGGAGCGCAAGGAGAAGCTCGACCACGCCGATGCCCAGCGGCGGCAGCACGAGGCCGAGGCCGACGAGGTGCGCCAGCGTCTAGCGGCCCAGCGTCAGGCCCTGGCCGACCTGCGGCGCCGTGGCGAGAACGCCGAGGCGGTGATCGAGGCCCGGGTGATCGCTTACCGTGGCGTGGTCGCCTGCATCGGCGAAGCCGAACCGCTGGCGCTGCGCATGGATCGCGCGCCGTTCAAGATGCGTTTGCAGTAGCCCGCATCCCGCATGAGCTTCCTGCTGCCAGGATCCATCGCGCTGCCATCACGGCCGGCCGATCCTCTCATAGCGCTGCTATGCTCCGGTCGGTCTCGGTCGCGAAACACCGTGCTGACAGTCCGCTTAGTGCCTCGATTGCTTGTGACAGCGACAAAAAACAACGTTTTGAAGAGGCGCTGTCACAAGCTGTCGAGGCACAGGGGGTTCGGGGGACGAAGTCCCCTGATGAAAGAGCAGAAAGGTGGGCCGGAGCCCTATGCTCAACCCTTGGGTTGTGGGCGGAGGCCCACCTTGGCCCTTTCGCGACGCAATCCCATGCGGGATCCGGGCTAGCCGCCACGCTGCTTGCCCCGGTGGAGCCGGCGCTCACCCTGCCGCGCGATGGACGCCCTGCAGCTGGACCTTGCGGCCTGGATCTACGCCGTGCTCGCCGCACTGTGCATCGGCTGCGCCAAGACCGGTGTGCCGGGGCTGGGCATCCTCGCGGTCGCTTTGATGGCCAGTGGGATCCCCGGTAAGCGTTCGGTCGGGGTGGTGCTGCCGTTGCTGATCGTCGCCGACTGCTGCGCCGTGGCCTGGTACCGGCGTCACGCCGATGTCCATCGCCTCGTCGACCTCGCCGGTTGGGTGGCGCTGGGTCTGGTCTTCGGCGCGCTGGCATTGTGGGCGGTCGACCTGGTCCCCGGCGCCGCGGTGGCGTTCCGGCCGATCATCGGTGGGGTGGTGTTGTTGATGCTGCTCACGGTGCTGGTCCGCCAGCGCCTCGCGCGGCGGGTGGAGCACGGCGCTCGCGGCGCCGCGGCGCTGACCGGCACTGCCGCCGGCACCGCCACCGTGCTGGCCAACGCTGCCGGACCGCTGATGGGCCTGTATCTCGCGAGCAAGGGGCTGAGCAAGGCGCAGTTCCTCGGCACCATGGCCTGGTTCTTCCTCCTGCTCAACCTCAGCAAGGTGCCGATCTACCTCGTGGTCGGGTGGCTGCAGCCGCACGCGCCGCTGATCGATGGCGCCTCGTTGCTGCTGGATCTCTATCTGTTGCCCGCGCTACTGGCCGGGGTCCTGCTCGGCCGTTTCGTCCTGTTCCGGTTGCCGCGGCGCTGGTTCTTCGGCGCGGTGTTCACCCTCGCCGGCGCCAGTGCCGTCAAGCTGCTGCTCGCGCCCTGGCTCTGAATCCGGGGTCATCGTCGCCGGGGGTGGGAACAGGTCGGATGCTGCCGGCTGGGGTTCGCCGTAGTCCCAGTCCCAGACGTAGAGCTGTTCGCTTGCGGCGTCGTAGGCGGCCCACCGGCCGCGATCGACCCGGCCGGTGCCCGGCCGGGCAAGGGTGTAGCCCCAGCGCGGGCCGGCGCCGGGTGCGAACCAGACCGGCAGTTCGCCGCCCACCGCGGTGGCGGGGAGGGCGAAATCCCAGCGATCCGTCGGCGGCGGGGTGTCGGGGTCGAGCGGTCGCATGGCGATCTCGGAGATGAGTTCGTACGCGCGTTCGCTGCCGAGGCCATGGATGCGGATGAAATAGCGGTAGCGCTGGGGCTCTTTCTTCCAGGGGAACAACAGCGCGTCGATGCGGGTGACTTCCGGCGGGATCATCTCATCCGGCAGGCCGAGCGTGCGGGGGTCGAGCCCCGGTGCGTCGTACCAACCCTCGATATGCGGGTGTTGGTCCTGCCGCAGGGTATTGGAGATATTGCTCGCGAGGTAATCGACCACCAGCTCGCCGCGGCTGAGCGGTGGCGGCTGGACCCCGCGCCGCTTGAACTGCCACAGGTGGGCGCGGCCGGTCGCCGGATGGTAGTGCAGGTAGGCGCCGAACAGATAACCGCCCTCGATCGGGGTGACGTAGTAGGAGCCCACGCCGGCGGGGTTCGGCGTCCACCAGTCGGGCACCCGCCAGGGCGAGTCGGCCGTCTCGCGATCCCAGGGGAACCAGTCCGGCGGCAGGTCGTCGATCGGGCGGCGGCGGCCGGGGTTGGCAAAGAAGCCGGTGGCGATGTGCTTGATCTCGCTGCTGTCGATCAGGCAGTCCATCACCTGGAGTTTCTCGCCGCCGTGCCAGTACATCCGCAGGCTGATGTCGTCCCAGGTCTGGGGTGCGTTGTCCTGGCGGCGGAAGCCGGGGCGGTCCTTGCCGGCGGCGAATTCCTCGAACAGCTCCTGCGGCGAGACGTGGCGCAGTTCGATGTCGGGCAGTTCACCGGAGAACACCTCTTCGCTGCGGTTGTGCCCGACCAGGTTCATCAGCTTGAAGGTGATCAGCACGCCGATCACCGCGGCGAAGGTGGCGAAGACGGTCTGGTGTGCGTTGCGGCTGGCCATGGCGGCGTCAGTCGAGGCCGATGCGGTCGGAGGACCAGCCGTTGGCGATCGCCTGCTGGACGGCGTTCTCGGCCGCAAAGCCGAGCTTGGTGGTGCGGAAACTGTCCGTGGCGCTGTGCAGCGGCGATCGGCCATCGCGCATGCGCAGGCAGAACTCGATGATCATCCGCGGCGTGTTGTGATGCGAGACGTTGGGATGCTGATGCCCGAAGTGCTCGCTGCGCAGGTAGCGGGTTTCGTGCTCGTCGTAATCGAACTGGTTCAGGTGCAGCTGCTCGCGGTAGATCTCGGCCACCGCCGACCCCCCGGTGCCGGTGATCACGATGTCCAGGCCATGGCCGGGGACCGCGTGGTAGTTCGGCGTATGCGGCGCCAGCGGGCGATACCAGGTTGGAGCGATGTTGTGGTAGAGGCTGAAACTGCCGGTGCAGCCGCCCGCGAAGCGCAGCTGGAGGTTGACGTGATCCGGGATCTGCTCGGGGTAGAAGCCGATCGAGCGCTGCGGTACGAAGGCCTGGAGCGCGGTGACCTCGCCGGCGTAGTAGCGCAGCAGGTCCAGTTCATGGATGCCGCAGTGGATGATCGGGCCGCCGCCGATCTCGGGGTTGAGCCGCCAGACGCGCTCAACCGGGGTGTCGGGGTTGTCGGGCCACCAATGGCCACGGCTGTCGACGATATCGATGCAACGCGTCTCGCCGAAGAAGCCCTGCTCCTGCAATTCCTTGAGCCGGGCGGTCATGGTGCCGTAGCGGTATTCGAAGCCGATCTGCAGACAGCGGCCGCTGGCCCGCTCTGCGGCGAGCATCGCCTCGCAGTCGGGCAGGTTCATGGCCATCGGCTTCTCGCAGAAGACGTGCAGGCCCGCCTCCAGCGCGGCGATGGCGAAATCGCGATGGGTCGGGTTGGCGGTGGCGATGACCACCGCCTCGGGGCGGCGCGGCGCGTTGGCGAGCAGCTCGGCGAGATCGGCGAAACCGGGTACTCTCGTCTCCGCCGCGACGCGTTGGCGCCGCTCGACGCTACGGTTGGTGAAGCCGACCACCTCGAGCCGCCAATCGGCCAGCAGAGATTTGAGGTAGTTGTGGCCGGCCGGGCCGGCGCCCATCACGCAGATCGGGTATCGCTCCATGGCCGCGGATGATAGGGCGGTGGGCGCGATGTACACCGACAGCCCGCGTCGGCGTACGCGCGGATCAGTAGGGCGTGGCGGTGACGGTGAGGTCGAAAATGTGCCAGGCGTCGAGATCCTTGTCGCCGCGGCGCCCGCCGAAGTCGGGGAACCGCAGCAGGTGACCGGCGTAGCCGAGGCCCCGATCGCGCCCCGCCGGGGTCACCAGGGTGCCGTTGTCGCCGGAGAAGGGGCAGAGCTCCATGCGCTGGGGGCCACGACCGGCGAGGAACATGGTCCGGAGGTAGTTGCCGCCGGTGGCATCGGTCGCGCCATGGAGCATCCGGGAAAGCGCCGCCGCGGCCTCCGGCTCGAGCTTGGTCTGGGCCAACGCCTCGGCGACTGCTTCGGCGCTGCGGTGCGGGATCGCGCCCTCGGCGAGCAATTGCCGTCGCCGCTGCGGATCGGCGCCGGCGAGCTTGACCTGTTCGCGCTCCGGGATCCACACCGGCGGCGCGGAGAGCAGGACGTGCTTGGCGAGGTTCTCGCTGATCCACTGCTGTCCCGGGCCCAGATCGTAGGCGGTGGCCTCGCCGATCTCGGCCTCGGCGAGGTTGGTGAGCACCGGCTGATCGGAATCGTAGAGCCACATGCGCTCGCGCAGTGCGCGCATGCGTTGGGTCAGACTGCCCTGGTCCTCGACCAGCGCGTACTCGGCGAGCGCGGTCCGGGCCGGATCCCCTCCGTCGGACAACAGCACGATGAGCAGGACCAGCACCGCGGCGCCGGCGAGCGCCAGTAGCCAGACGCGGGTGGTGCGCGCCTCCTCCTCGCCGGCACCGGTGAGTACGGCGGGCCCGATCTCGCGGGTACCGCTGCCGCTGCGGCGGCCCTGATCGCGGCCCTGACCGCGCGTTTGGATCCGTCGGGTCTCGCGCCGGACAACGTCCGATTTGAGCGCCTCGCTCGCGGCCGAGGTCAGCGTCGAGGCCATGGTCCGGCGGGTCTGCTCGTGCTTGCGCCGGACCTGTTCGCTGCGGTCGCTCTGGGCGTGGCGTCCGGATGCCTGCTTCTTGGCCGGGCTCGTCGGTTGTTCGACCGCGGCGGCGGCCGCGGCGGCGGCCGCCGCGAGATCATCCGCCCCCCGGGGCGCAGTGGGGTGTTCGGGCGCGCTGGCCTGGTCTGCCGGCGATGGGGCCGGCGCCTGCTGCTGCGCCGGCGCCGGTTGCTGGTGCGCCGCGGGTTGTTGGGGTGCCGCAGGGGCCACGGGGTCGGCGATGCCGTCTTCGCGCAGGCGGAAGGCCTGCTTGCAGGCGGTACAACGCACGGCCCGTCCGACCAACACCGGTTTGAAGGGGTATTCCGCTCCGCAATGCGGGCAGTCGAAGGTCGACGCCATGCGGGCATGGTGCCCCGGACCGCCTCGGGGCGCAAGATGGATCCCTCGCCCTGGCGGGGGCCTGTCAGTCGGACCAGTCGCCGTCGGCGAGCATCCGCACCCGGGTGGCGCTGAGCAGTCGTGAGCCGGCGTGCAGCGCGCAGACGGCGGGCCCACTGTGGATGGCGATCGCCGCGGCGCGTTCGAGCGGTTCACCGCCTCCGGCGGCGGCGCAGAGCTCGTCGGCCGGGAGCAGGCCGGTCTCGGCGTCGCGCCGGACGACCAGGAGTTCGACCGGCGGCAAGGCGAAGTCGGCCGCGGGATCGGCCCACAAGGCCGCGGTCCGGGCGCGGTCGGCGTGCAGCAGCACGGTCGCCTCTGGCCAATGGAGTTCCGGATGGCGTTCGCTCGCGACGTGGCGCTCGCGGCGATAGCGCCACAGCGCCAGGCTGGCCGCCCGGTCGAGCCGGTGCAGGTCGCTGCGGTCCGCCGTCTGGGCGTAGTGCAGCTGTTCCCAGGTGGCGAGCACGCCGCCGCGGTCGAGCGGCCCGGGACCGGCCTCCCCGTCGGCGCCGATGGTATCCTCGGTGTTGAGCACCTGCAGGCCCGGCAGACGGTCGAGCAGGCGTGCGACCAGGCCCAGGGCCTCCACGCAATGCCAGTGCGGCGTGGCCAGCGGCAGGTGGAGCGCCAGCGGTACCGCGCGCCAGCCGGAATAGGCCGTGGGCGGATTGATGGTGTCGTCTTCCAGCGGCGGGGTGCCGATGTCGCCGGTGCAACGGGCGCGGCTCGCCGGATCGCACCAGGCGAAGGGCAGGTAGGCGCCCTGACGGCGGCCGAATACCACTCCGACCTCGGCGCTGAGGGCGTCCTCGACCTGGCTCGCGCCGGTCGGCGGTTCGACGGTCTCGGGTTCGTAGAACAACAGGTCGAGATCCACGTCAGCTCCCGGCGTACGCGTGATGGCAGCGGTTGAACAGTTGGACCAGGCCGGCGAAAGGCAACAGCGACCGGACCTCTTGAGCCGTGGCCCAGCGGTGGTCGTCGTGTTCGTGGCTCAGGTGCACGCGTGCCTGGCGCGTCAGTGCGGGATAGTAGTGCACCACTTTGCGGCCCTCACGGCCCCCGCGGCGGACGGTGTAGGACAGCTCCAGCGCCGGACCCTCGATCGCCAGCAGCGCGATGCCGGTCTCCTCGGCGCATTCGCGCAGCGCCGCGGTGGCGAGCGCCTCGCCCGGGTCGAGATGGCCCTTGGGAAAGCCCCAGTTGCCCCATTTGACGTCATGGATCACCAGGTAGCGCGTGCCGGCGGGCGTGGGGCGGCGGAGGATGTAGCCGGCGGCGATGCGCGCGAAGCCCTGTGGCGGCGGCATCTCAGTCGCCCTCCAGCAACGCGGTGGCCATGGCCGGCGAGAGCTTGGTCATCAGCGTGCCCGGCAGGGTCACCGAGCTGGTCCAGGGCACGGCGTAACTCGCGTCCATCCGTCGACGGTAGACCACGTAGAGCACGCCGTTGGCGCTGGCTGCGAGTTCGACCGACTCGAGCGCGTACATGGTGTCGATGTCGGCGTCGGCGGTGAGCACCGCGAGCTGGAGTCGGCCCGGCCGGGCGGTGGTCGTGGCGATATCGATGATCTCTGGTGGCGCGGCGGCGGCTTCGGCCAGCGCGCCGCGCAACTCGCTCTCGAGCGCTTCGCGCAGCGCGGTCGGATAGGGTCGATCCTGCCAGCGCTGGAGCACCTGGCTCAGCAGGGTCTGCAGGGGATCGCCCGGTTGTGCCGTGTCGCTCATGCCGCGATTCTGCTTCGCCCTGCGCCGGCACAACCCCGCCAGGCTGCGGGTTTGACCGGCCGGGCACGGGCTCGAGACTGCCTGCATGGGATCACGAGCCTCGGTGCGTCTGGAGAGCCACGGTATCTACGAGGCCTGGACCGGCGATCGCCGGCGGGTGCCGCAGATCCTCGAATTTACCGAGGTGGTGCCCGCGCGGCTGGGCATCGAGTTCGGCTGCGTGGTCCGCTTGCGCGGTTACAAGGGCAAGGTGCTCGACTGGCGCATCGCCCATCCGCCGTTCCGCGACCGGCAGGGGCGCCGCACGCCGGATTTCACCGGCGAGGAGCACGTGCGCACCAACGACTACGCCTTCTATCTCGGCGACACGGTGTGGGAGCCCTGTGCGGACAAGCTCGGCGACTGGACCATGTCGGTCGCCTGTCGGGGCGAGCAGCTCGCCGCGGTCACCTTCCATGTGGTGCCGGACAGCGGCTGACGGCCGTCTGCCGTTCAGTCCTGGCAAACCCAGGCTTCGGCCTTGGCCCGGTCGAGGAAGGCCTTGAGCCGTAGTGGCGAGGAGGTCCAGAGCATCTCGTACATCTTGGCCATGCCGAAGATCACGGTGGTCGGGCAGAGGATGGCGCAGCGCGGGTGGCCGATGATCTTGGCTTCGGCCGCCTGGAATTGCGGCAGGGCCGCGCGGTAGTCGGCGCTGAGCTTGATCTCGCTGCTCTCGGAGAGGTCCCAGAGTTCGTTCTGCCCCCGGTAGGCCGGATCGTCGTAGATCGCGTTCATCGTCGCGATTACTTCCGGGAACAGGATGCGTCGGGGGGCGTGAACGGTGACGCGATCGCCGGCGGGGTCGAAGCTGTAGTCCACGGTGGTCCTCCTCGATCTCAAGCCGGGGCGTCCGGGTTGTCGGCGAGCGCGCCGGCGAGCGCGCTGCGGACCTGCGCCAGCTGCGTAGCGTAACGTTCCAGCGTGGTGGACCACAGCCGAAGGCAATGCCGGCCCCGATCGCTCAGGGCGTAGCGGTGGCGGGCCGGGCCGCCTGCGCCGGGTTCCCAGTCCGAGCGCACCAGGCCATCGTTATCGAGCCGCCGCAGCAGGCGGTAGACGCCGGCGCTGTCCGGAGCGGTGCCGGCGAGGGTGGGCCAGTCGGCGAGTTCGGCCACGATGCGGTAGCCGTGGCGTTCGCCGTGGGCCAGGCGCAGCAGGATGCCGAGGTGGAGCAAGCGGTCGAGGTTGCGGCCGGTACACGAACAGGCGGCGAGCTCGGCACAGGGGCCAGCGGGCTCATCGCTCTGGTGCGGCTGATCGGCGTTCATTCGGTATCCGCGGCGCCACGCCGCAGGTCGACGCCGGCCTCGCGCCCGAGCAGCTTGCGTAGCATGCCGTGGGCGTAGCGGTCCTGCTCGAGGTCGACGATCTCCTCGGAGCCGTCGCGGACGTAGCCGCAGGGGCAGCGCTCCACGCTCAGCAGCAGCAGCGCGCCGCACCAGGGACAGACCCAGCGCTTGCCGGTATGCACGGGGATGGCCATGCGGGCAGCATACCGCCGCTGCCGGAACGGTCCACGTGCGAAGGAGCAGGCCTCACGGGTGACGGGGCCCTCGGAGCTTCAAACCTCGGCACCGCCAGCGAGTGGAGCCCAGCCAGGCTTGGCTGGGCGACCGGCCGACAGAGCCCTGTTTTCCGCCGAAAATGGGCCGAAGGGCGGAGGCGGCATCGCGCAGCGATAGCCGGCCCCGG
>JBEPXK010000011.1:0-18031 GCA_041641915.1 Planctomycetota bacterium | reverse complement strand
AACCCACCGCGCCAACGACCGGCGGATCGGCGTCGGCAAGCAGTGCGCCCCCCTGGGAGCGCCGAGCCCCAGCTCGGCAGGACTGCGCCGGACACCGTCAGCCAGCGCCACCGGCCTCCTCCTCCGCAGAGCCGTTCTGCTGTTCGTGCTCGTCCTGACCACGTCGCTCGGCGCGGTCGAGGTCGGCGATCGCATCGGCCGGCTCCAGCGCCACGGCGTCAACGTCAGCCTGACCCTGGCCGAGCGCGATGGCGCGCAGGCGGTGATCGCCGGCACCTTCGCGCCACAACAGGACTTCCTCCAGGAGTGGCATCTCTACAGCATCGATCTGCCGCGCCAGGGCATCGCTGGCGCCGGGCTCCCGACCCTGCTCGAGGTGCCTGCGGGCCAGGCGCTGCGAGCACGCGGCGAAGCGCACACGGCGGCCAAGGCCTACGATCTCGAGGTTGCGGGCGTCGGCACCTACCCGGTCTACCCCGCCGGACCGGTCGCGATCCGTCTGCCGGTCACCCTGCCGCGAGGCGACGGTGCAGCGGTGGACGCGCGCATCCGCGTGGTCTACCAGGCCTGCAGCGATTCCTCCTGCCGCCAACCGGTTGAGACGGCCGTCACCATCACCGTCCCCAGCGATCCCGACGGCGCCACCGCGCCGAGCGGGGCCGCCCCCACGACCCCGGACCCCGGAACGAGCACAGCCGCGGCCCCGCCACCAGAACCGACCGCACCCGCAGGACAGGACGCCACCGACGAACCGGAACTGCTGGCCCGGACCACCGCGGCCCCGCAGCTGCCACCGACCACGACCGATGCTCACGGCCTGGCCTGGTACACGGTCGACACCCGGGCCGAGGTCAAGGCCGTGCTGGCGCATGCCGCGGCACAGGGCCGCGCCGTGTTCATCGATTTCAGCGCCACCTCCTGCACCGTGTGCAAGCGGGTCCATGCCACGGTGTTCCCGCTCGAACCGGTTACGGCCGCACTGGGCCAGGTCGAGCGGATCGTGATCGATCTCGACCACGCCCCCGACCTTGCCGCCTGGCAGCAACGGGCCTTCGGCACCGTCGCCCGTCCGTTCTACGTCCGCGTCGACCCCGATGGCGACCACGCCACCTGGCACACTGCGCCGACCGCCGGCAACACCGACCTGGTCGCCCGCTTCGCCGACTTCATCACCGGCGGCGCCGGGCAGGCCCTGACGGTCACCCTGCTCGCGGCCCTGCTCGGCGGGCTGGCCGCGCTGCTGATGCCCTGTACCTACCCGATGATCCCGCTGACCATCGGCTTCTTCGCCAAGCAAGCCGAGGGCGGCCGGCGGCTGCTGCCCCTCGCCGGGGCTTACGCGCTGGGCATCATGCTCAGTTTCACCGCACTCGGCCTGATCATCGCGGGCCTGCTCGGCAGCAGTCCCGGCGGCTTCGCTGGCAACCCCTGGACCAACCTCGTCATCGCGCTGATCTTCACCGCGCTGGGGCTGAGCCTGCTCGGAGCCTACAACCTCCGCCTGCCGGGCTTCGGCGCAGCCGCCGGTTCGCGCGGCGGCTATCTCGGCGCGCTGAGCATGGGGCTGACCTTCGCCATCGCCGCATTCGCCTGCACCACGCCGATCGTCGGCGTGGTGCTCGGTCAGGCCGTGTCCACCGGCGACTGGTGGGCGGCGATTGTCTCGATGCTGGTGTTCTCCGGCGCCATCGCCGTCCCGATCTTCTTCCTCGCGCTCTCACCCTCGCTGCTGCAACGTCTGCCGCGCGCGGGTGGCTGGATGAACGAGTTCAAGCTGGTCGCCGGCCTGGTGGTCATCGCCACCGCACTGCATTTCTTCGCCATCAGCGATGCGGCCTGGAATTGGAACGTCCTCGGCAGCAGCGGCATCCTGGCCATCTGGGCGGCGATCGCGCTGGTGATCGCCGCCTACGTGCTCGGCTTGATCCGCACCGCCCACGACACGCCGGTCGAACGCGTCAGCCTGCTGCGCCTGTTCCTGGCCATCGCCTTCCTCGCCGTGGCGCTCTACCTTGCCGCCGGGCTCACTGGCGCCCCGATCGGCCCCTTCGCCGGCCTGGTCTGACCGGCTGCTGCTCAGCCGCGCTTGACGGGCGGGGCGTCCTCGCCCAACCGATACCACTCCGGCCGCGGTGGGCGGCGCAGGGTCCATACAGCCAGGCCGAGGCCGACCAGCAGCAGCGGCAGGCTGAGCAGCTGGCCCTTGCTCATCCAGCCGAAGTAGAGCTCGTAACCGGCATCGGGCTGACGGAAGAATTCGTCGATGAAGCGGCCCACGGCGTAGACCATCAGCACGGTGGCCATCGACAGACCGGGGCGGCGATGGCGCGCGTGGACCAGGATGCCGATACCCAACGGCAGCAGGCCCTCGAACACCGCGGCGTAGAGCTGGCTCGGGTGGCGGGCAAGCCCGTGCTCGGCGATGAACGCCGTCATGCGCGCGGTGTGGGGCTGGATCTCGAGATAGGCGTTGCGCAGCGCCATGAAGCGACCCGGTTCCAGGTCTCCCGCGGCGAGACGATAGTGCAGGTCCTGGAGGAAGGCGTCGGGGAACTTGCAGGCCCAGGCAACGGTGGTGGGTCGGCCCCACAGCTCACCGTTGATGAAATTGGCCAGTCGACCGCAAATCACGCCGATGGTCGCGCCCACGGCCACCGCGTCGCAGAGCACCAGCAAGTGCACGCGGTATTTACGGCAGAACAGCCAGGTGCCCACGAACAAGCCGGCGATGCCGCCGTGGCTGGCCATGCCCCCCTTCCACACCCGCAGCACGTCCCAATAGGGAAAGCCCCACGGGAAGGTCGACTCGAAGGTGAAACCGAACAGGCTCGGATCGTAGAAGATGCAGTAACCGAGACGACCGCCGACGATCATCGCCAGACCGATATACAGCGCGGCATCGGCGAGCCAGTTCTCGCGCAGCGGCAGACGATCGCGGCGGACCCAACGGCGCAGCAGCAGATACCCGAGCACGATGCCGACGAGGTAGGCCATGCCGTACCAGCGTAGGCCGACGCCGTCGTGGAATTCGATGATGAAGGGATCCCAGTCGTGGACCCAGGTCGCCAGCGGCGGCTGCCAGGCGCCCATCAGTCGTGATCCGGGGCACGCAGCCAGGCGAGCACCTGTTCAATGGCGGGAGCGCTGGCCGGATCGTGAGGCGTCTCGGCGAAGCGGTGCGGCAGGCCATCGAGCACGCGGATGCGCTCGAGCTGATCGGCGGCGCGCAGGGCTTCGTGAAACGCGGTGAGCGTGGCCTCCGGCAGGCAGGTGGATGCCTGCGAACGGATGCTGCACACCGGCGGGAAGCCGGCGGGGTCGGCACTGAGCGGGTCGCGTGCTGTCGGATCGTCGCCCGCGAAGGCATCAAGGCGCTCGGCGAGCACCGGCTCGCAGCCCGGCCACGGCCGGCTCGTCGGCAGCGGCCCGCAGCAGATCACGCTGCGCACCCCGATGGTGCCGGTCGCGAGCAGCTCGCGCGCGACCACCAGCGCGGTCAGCGAACCGGTGCCACTGCCGAGCAGATGCACCACCCGGTGATGCGCACCGAGGATCGAGGCCTCGTCGAGTGCGGCGCGGCAGGCGGCCACCGCGTCGCGCAGGAGGTTGGTGCCGCCGCCAGCCTGCGCGAGCGTGCGCACGCCCACCGCCGCAGCGGGAAAGCCGTGTTCGGCGAGCGACAGCGCCAGCGGCCGCATGGCCAGGCGCCCGTCGTGTTCCCAACGGCCGCCGGCGAAGCAAAGCACCGCCGGGACCTGTTCGCCCGCTTCCGGGGCGAAGACATCGAGACGGCGGGCTGGGTGATCGCCGTAGGCCACATTGACGGTGGCGGCGATACGAACGGGCTGATCCATGGCCGGATTGTGCCCCGGCCGCACGGGGCACAAGACCCGGCCGGCAACGGCGGCCGGGTCTGCGATCGCTCGTGACCTGCCTCCCGCAGCGAGGAACGCATGCGCGCGCCCGACGATGGTGGGGCCACCACCATCGTACGCGGTTCGGCTACATCCGTTCCGGCGCCCGGATCCCCAGCAGACGCAGGCCTTCGCCCAGCGCGGCGCGGACCGCGGCGACCAGGGCGACGCGGGCCATCGCGCGCTCACGCTGCTCGCAGAGCACCCGAGCGCTGCGATCGCGGTTGCCCAGGGTCAGCCAGGAGCTGGTGGCGGCGGCGAGCGCGAGCAGCGCGTTGGCCAGCTGGCTCGGGTCGTCGTGGGCGACGACGTCGCTCAGCGCCCGCTGCAGCCGGGCGATGGCCAACAGCACCGCCTTCTCCTCGTCGCGATCGAGTAGCGCGGGATCGGGCGCTGCTCGATCCCCGAATGCTTCGGCGAAGCGGCGTTCGATCGAGCACAGCCGCGCGTGGGCGTACTGCAGGTAGGGACCGGTGTCACCCTGCATGTTCAGCGCGTCTTCGAAGCGGAAACGGATATCGCCCTTGCGGTTGTTGCGCAGATCGTTGAACAGGACAGCGCCCAGGCCGACGGCCTCGGCCACCGCCGCCTTCTCCGCTTCCGGCAGATCCGGATTCTTCTCGTCGACCACCGCGCGCGCGCGGTCGATCGCTTCGCGCAGGACGTCCATCAGCATCATCGGCACCCCGTTGCGGGTGGCCGTCTTGGCCCAGCGCTGCTCTTCCTCGTTCCACATCTGGATCACGCCGAAACCGACGTGGCGCAGTTCGCCGGCATAGGGCTTGCCGAGCCTGGCCGCGACCGCGAACCATTCTTTGAAGTGCAGGCTCTGTCCGAGGTCGACGACATACAGCGCGCGGTCGAAGCCATAGCGCTGATGCCGATCTTCGCAGGCGGCGAGATCGCGCGTGGCGTAGAGGCTGCCGCCATCGCTGCGCAGGATCAGGCAGGGCTTCTTGAAGCCGAACTCCTCCAGATCGACCACCTTGGCCCCCTGATCCTCGCGCAGCAGGCCGGCGGATTCGAGCTCCCCCACCACCGCCGCACCGTGCTTGCGGTAATGCGCCTCGCCACGCCAGTCGTCGAAGTCGATGTTCAGCAGCGCGTAGATCTCCTTGGCCGCGGCGAGGCTGGCGTCGCGGATGATCTGCCAGAGCTCGAGCGCTTCCGGGTCGTCCGCCTCGCAGCGCCGCGACCATTCGCGGGCCTCTTCGGCCACCGAGGGGTCGTCCTTGCCGGCGCGGCTGATGCGAACGTAGATGTCGTTGAAGAAGGCGACCGGATCGGCGGCCGCCTCGAGGTCCGCCCGGCTGAGGCCTTCGCGCTGCCACCCGGCCATCAACCGGCCGAACGCGGTGCCCCAATCGCCGAGGAAGTTGATCCGCACCACCCGCCAACCGGCAGCTTCGTAGCACTGGGCCAGGGCGTTGCCGATGCCGGTCGAGCGGATGTGATGGAAGGCCAGGTGCTTGGCGATGTTGGGGCTGGAGAAATCGACGCACACAGTGCGCTGCTGATCGGGACAGCGCAGCGGCGCGACCGGGTCGTTGCACAGCACGCCGAGCAACCGTTCGGCGACCAGGCCTGGCGGAAAGGTGATGTTGAGGAAGGGGCCGACCGCGACCACGCTGATGCCGGGCAGGGCAGCCTCCACCACCGGCATCAGATCGGAAGCCAACTGGGCCGGATTGCGCTTGGCCGCCTTGGCCAGCTGGAAGCAGGGCAGCGCGAGGTCTCCGGCGTCGGCGCGCGTCGGCGGCCCGATCAGCCGGCGCAGCGGGGTGGCGTCGCAGCCAAGGTGCGCGCTGATGGCGGTGACGATCGGTTCGCTCAACAAAGCCAGCATGGTCTCTCCGCGGGGGCCAGGGAGTGTGCAAGCCGCCCCAGGTGGAACAAGCCCAGCTCCGGGCGGCGCGCGCGGATTCACCCAGCTGAAGCCGACCGCCTGGCGCCTATGCTGAACCGATGCCGACCCATACCTTATTACGATCCGCCTGCGCGATCGCGCTGCTGCTCGTCGGCGCTCTGCGCCTGGCGCCTGGCGCGGAGACCGCCGGCGATGGACGCTACCATCCGGCCTGGATGCAGGTCAGCGAGCTCAGCGAAGCCCACTATGGCGACGGCGTGCACCAGCAGCTGCTCACCCCGCAGGCCACGATGGAATTCTTCCTCGCCGCGGTCGAGGAGGAGGACTTCGCCCGAGCCTCCCTGGCGCTGAATCTGCAGGGACAGGACCTCGAACCCGGCGGCGCGCCCGCGGCCAGGCTGGCGCGACGCCTGTATTACCTCCTGCTGCAACGCAATCTGATCGATTGGGACACCCTGCCCGATCGCAGCGATGGCCAACCGCCGATCAGCGTGCCGACCGGCGAACGGACCACGGCCGGTCAACCGCGGCGCAGCATCCAGCTCGGCCGGGTGGAGGGACCCGAGCGCCCCCACTCGATCGCGCTGCGCCGGATCAAGCCGGCCAACCGGCCGGCGGTGTGGCTGTTCGCCGCGAGCAGCGTCGGGGCGATCGATCGGCTCTACCACCATCACGGCCCGGGCTGGCTCGAAGCGCACATGCCGGCCTGGGCGAAACAGCGCGGCCCCTGGCAGACCCACTTGTGGGAATGGCTCGCGATGATCGTGTTCCTCGGGCTGGCGGTGCTCTGCGGTTGCCTCGCCTTCCGTCTGCTCGCCGGTCTGATGCGCCGGGCGCCGGAGAAACGGCCGTGGCTCGGCGATCTGCTCTCCAAGCTCGAGCGACCGGTCGCCGGCCTGATCGGCGTGCTGGCGTTCTACACCCTGGTCCGGGCCTCGCTCTCGCTCACCGGCCCGATCAGCAGCCGCATCGACCTGGCGCTGGTGCTGGTGGTGATCATCGCAATCACCTGGGTCGCGACCCGGGTGATCCAGTTCGCCACCGATCGCTACGCCCACGACCTGCAGCGCCAGGTGGAGGATGGCGGGGATCCGCGGCTGAGCCGGACCATCACCGCGGTTTCGGTTCTGCGTCGGGTGCTGACCTTCATCGCCGTGGCCCTGGCCCTGGGGGTGATCCTCCAGGAGCTGCAGCTGTTCCGCACCATCGGCATCGCGCTGCTGGCCTCGGCCGGCGCCGCTGGCGCGTTGTTCGCGCTCGCCAGCGGAGCGGTGCTGGGCAACCTCATCGCCGGGCTCCAGGTCGCGATCACCCGC
Source organism: Planctomycetota bacterium (assembly GCA_041641915.1). Taxonomy (GTDB): domain Bacteria; phylum Planctomycetota; class UBA11346; order UBA11346; family UBA11346; genus SLQH01. The sequence goes on along the minus strand of JBEPXK010000011.1, from coordinate 10,934 downwards.
CCGGTGGACATCGGCGACACGGTGGTGGTCGAAGGCGCCTACGGCTGGGTCGAGGAGATCACCTACACCTACCTGGTGGTGCGCACCTGGGAGCGCCGCCGGCTGATCATCCCCCTGCGCCATTTCGTGCAGACGCCGTTCGAGAACCTGACCAAGACCGACACCTGCCTCATCCGTCCGGTGCGCCTGCACGTGGACTACCGCGTCGACGTGCACCAGCTGCGCGAGACCTTCGGCCGCCTGGTGCGCGACCATGAAGATTACGACGGCACCATCGAACCAAAGCTGATCGTGCTCGAGGCCGGCGAAGACAGCCTGTGGATCCAGGGCTACGTCTCCACCGCCGACCCCACCAGCTGCTGGTTCATGCACTGCGACATCCGCGAAGCCATGAACGCCCACATCAGCAAGCTCGAAGACGGCCTGCACCTGCCGCGCGAACGCGTGCAGAGCATGCGCTCGCCGGGCCGCGAACGACAGTCGGAGCACGACGGGGCTGGCGGCGAACCGACCGGCCGCACCGACGATACGATGGGCCAGGATGAACAGGACGCCGCCGTGGCCGATGGCTGATCGCGGTGATCGCGGTGATCGAGCCCACCGCGCGAACCGCGGTGGGAGCCAGGCGTTGTGGGCGGGCCCGCGGGCTCTGACCGGGCGCGCCGGGCGAAGCCTCAGCCCTTGCTGATACCCAGCTGATCCATCCGCTTCTTGAGCGTGATACGGTTGATGCCCAGCAGTTCGGCGGCGCGGAGCTGGTTGCCGGCGGTCCGGGCCAGGGCCTCGCGGATCATCGGAGCCTCGACCAGGTCGGTCAGCCGGGCGCTGACCTCGCCGGGGCACTGGTTGGCGAGCCGGGCGACCTCGTTCTGGACCGCCGACGCGAAATCGCCACCGCCGGTGACGGCCGCGGGATCGGGGCGGATGCGCAGGTGTTCGGCGGCGATGATGCCGCCGCTGGCGAGCACGGCCGCCTCCTCGAGCACGTGCTTGAGCTCGCGCACGTTGCCAGGCCAGGTGTAGGCCCGCAGCACGCTCATCGCTTCATCGGTCAGCGCCACCTCGTGACCGAGACGCGCGCCGATGCGCGAGAGGAAATGACGCACCAGGGCGGGCAGATCGTCGAGCCGGCGGCTGAGGCTCGGTAGATGGATACGCAGCACCTGCAGCCGATAGCCGAGGTCCTCGCGGAAGGATCCCGTACGTACGGCCGCAGCGAGATCCTGGTTGGTGGCGGCGATGATCCGCACGTCGACCTGGATCTCCTGCTCGCCGCCGACGCGCACGAAACGCTGATCCTCGAGAAAACGCAGCAGTTTGACCTGCGCAGCCGGCGGCAACTCGCCGATCTCGTCGAGGAACAGCGTCCCGCCGTTGGCGGCCTCGATCCGGCCGATCTTGCGTTGTTTGGCGTCGGTGAAGGCGCCTGCCTCGTGGCCGAAGAGCTCGCTCTCCACCAGATTGTCGGGCAGGGCGCCGCAGTTGACCGCGATGAACGGCCCCTCGCCACGCGGGCCGTGGCGATGCACCGCGCGAGCGACCAGCTCCTTGCCCGATCCCGACGGCCCGGTGATCAGCACGCCGACCTCGCTCGCCGCGGCCGCGGCCAGGCGGCGATAGACCTCCTGCATCGCGGGGGTCTGGCCGACGATGGCCGAGACCGGCTCGCCGTCGGCGCCCTCGGGCCGTCCGATCGCGGCGAGACGGTCCTCGCCCATCGCGCGGCGCAGCAGCTCGCCAACCCGATCGAGGTCCAGCGGCTTGGCGAGGTAGTCGAAGGCACCGGCACGCACCGCCTCGACCGCGGTCTCCATCGTGCCGTAGGCGGTCATCACGATCACCGGCAATTCCGGATGCGCCTCGCGCAGATGACGCAACAGGTCGAGGCCCGACTCGCCGGGCATGCGCACGTCGGTGATGACCACATCGGGCCGCGACCGGGCCAAGGCCCGGCGGGCAGCGGCGGCGTCGGCCGCGACCGTCGCGGCGTAGCCCTCGGCCTTCACCGCCTGTTCCAGGGCCCAACACACGCTGGCGTCATCGTCGACCACCAGCACGCGTCCACGTTCTTCCTCGGCATCCGCCATCACGGCCATCCTCGACCGGACCACGGAGCTGACAAGCGCCGGACTCAGACCCGGCGGTAGAGCATGGTCTGACCGCTGCGCTCGCCCTGCAGTCCGGCGATGCCCGCTTCGAGGCTCTCGGCCGCGCCGAGCACGAGGTAGCCCCCGGGGGCGAGGGCATCGCACAGCCGCTCGCAGATCGACCTGCGCAGATCGTGCGCGAAGTAGATCAGCACGTTGCGGCAGAAGATCACATCGCAGCCGCCGAGCGGGGCGAGATTCTCGAGCAGATTGTGATAGCGGAAGTCGACCATCGCGCGCAGCTCGCTGCGGACCTCCCAGCCGCCGGCCTCGACCTGGACGAAGAAGCGATCGCGCCGCTGCGGGCTCAGACCGCGGCCGACGGCGAGATCGGAGAACAGGCCTTCGACCGCGGTGGCGAGCACCGAGGTCGAGATATCGGTGCCGACGATGGCCAGATCGTGCGCGCTCAAGGCCGGGTCGCGGGCGCGGGCGAGGTACTCGTGGAACAGCATCGCCAGCGAATAGGGCTCCTGGCCGGTGGAACAGGCGACGCTCCAGATGCTCGCCTTGGGGCCCCGTCGCGGATGCGGCCGCGAACGGCGCTCCTGGATGCGTTCGTGCAGCCAGGGCAGGATCGTATTCGCGAAGGCTGCGAAGGGATGGGTGTCGCGGAAGAACGAGGTCTCGTGGGTGGTGATGGCGTCGACCAGGCGCCGGAACCAGGGGCCGTCGCGGTCGGTGCGCGCCAGCGCGAGGAAGGCGTCGTAATCGGCACACCCCGAGCGCGCCACCAAGGGCCCCAGGCGATGCTCGACGAGGTACTCCTTGCCCTCCGAGAGGACCACGCCGCAGACCTCGCGCACCAGATGGCGCACCCGATCGAACTGGGCCTGGTCGAGTTGCGGGGTCATCGCTCAGCTCCCATCTGGCGAACGATAGCGGCCGGCAACTGCGCGAGCGGCAACACCTCATCGACGATGCCGGCCTTCACCGCGGTGCCGGGCATGCCCCAGACCACACTGGTGTCCCGGTCCTGAGCCAGGATGCGTGCCCCGGCGCGCCGCATGGCGCGCAAGCCCGCGGTGCCGTCCTCGCCCATCCCGGTGAGCACCACCCCAACGGCCTGCGCACCGCAGGCCGTGGCGCAGGAGCGAAACAGGACATCGGCCGCGGGACGGCACCCATGCTCCGGCGGCTGCTCGTTGAGCCCGATCTGCAGACCCGAGCCACTGCGTCGCACGAGCATGTGCTGGCCACCGGGGGCGATGTAGGCATGCCCCGGTTCGATGCGCATCGCCTCGCTCGCCTCGCGCACCGTCCCCTCGCAGCGCCGGTCGAGGTTCTCGGCCAGGGAACGGGTGAAGCCCGGCGGCATGTGTTGGACCACGACCACCGGCGGCTGCCCGGCCCGGCAGAGCGCCGGCAGGATCGCGTGCAGCGCACGCGGCCCGCCGGTGGAACAGCCGATCGCGATGGTGTTCGGCGACGGTCCCGAAGCGCCAACCGGCGCGCCCGCGGTCGCTGGCGGCGGCTTGAGTACCAGCCCGGTGGTCGGGCTGACCCGGTCGCTGGAGCGGAAGGCCCGGATCACCCGGTCGAGCTGAGCGACCAGAGCGGCGATCGCCTGCTCGGGCGAGGTGGCGGTGGGCTTCTCGAGAAAGTCGAAAGCGCCGCGGGCCAGAGCTTCGATCGTCTCCGGCGCGCCATCGCGACTGAGCGCGGAGAGCATGACCACCCCGGTCTTGATCCCGCGCTCACGGTCGCGCCGCCGGATCTCGTTCAGCGTCTCCAGTCCGTCGAGCACCGGCATCTGGACATCGAGGGTGACCAGGTCGACCTGATGCGCTTCGATGAACTCCAGCGCCTTGCGTCCGTTGAACACCGAGCCCACCACCTCGACATCAGCGATCCGACCGAGTGCGGTCTCCACGCTCTTGCGGAAGATCCGCGAATCGTCAACCACCAGCACGCGCAACGCCGTCACGAGCCGACCTCATGCTGGTCTTCGGCGACGGCTGCAAGCAGCCGCTGGCTATGCAGGATCAGCAACAGGTCCTCAGGTAGCGCACCGACGCCGCGCACCAGCCGATGCCGATCCGCCCCGCCCGCCTCGGTCGGGGCGTCCTCCGGACCGGTGGTGGAGCGCCCGCCGGTACTGATCTGGGCTTCATCGAGTTCGACGATGTCGCCAATGCGGTCGACCAGCACGCCGAAGGCCGAACCGACCTCCTGCTTGAACAACACCAGGCAGCTCTCCGAATCGATCTGAGCCGGAGCGCAGCCCATGAGCACGCGCAGGTCGAGCGTGAGGTAGACCTGCCCCCGGATGTTGACCAGACCGCGCACGCTTGGCGGGGCGTGCGGCACCGGCGTCAGCCGCAGGGTGGTGTTGATCTCGCGCACATCGGTCACCGGCACGCCGAACAGCCGCCCGTCGATGTGAAACGTGGCATACTGACCAACGGCCGTCGCTATCTCAGGCCCCATCGCCGACCTCCACGGCGTCGCGTTCCACGCCCACCATGCTGTCGACCACCGCCAGCAGCCGGCGGCGATCGAGTTTCTGCTCGAAATGATCGAAGCCGGCCGCGAGGGCGCGTTCGCGCACCCCGGGATCCTTCATCGAGGTCAGCGCGGCGCAGGGCAGCCGGGCGTGGCGCTGATCGGAGCGCAGGGCTGCGACCAGCTCCAGCCCACCCATACGCGGCATCTCCAGGTCGCTGACCACCGCATCGACCGTCTGCCGCTCGAGCAGCTCGAGCGCGGCGCGACCGTCAGCCGCGGTGATCACGCGGTAGCCGCTCGCGCGCAGATAGCCGGCGACCAGATTACGAAAGAACGGGGTGTCCTCGGCCAGCAGGATGCTGCCCCAGGGGTCAACGGCCGCGTCACGGCGCTCGGCGGCACTCGCGGGATCTGCCATCTCCGCCACCGCGTAGAGATCGATGAATACCGTCAGCCGCTCGTCGAGCGGCGCGGTGCCGAGGATGCCGGGCTCGACCCGGCCCTGGCCGTGCGGGTCGAAATCGCAATCGAAGACATCGACCAGATCGGTGCACAGCAGGCCGATCGGCCGATCGACATGGCGCGGCAGGATCAGGTGATGCTGCGCGACCTGCTCCGTGCCAGCGCTGATCGGCAGATGGTCCTCCAGCCGCACCACCTCGGTGACCACGCCGTCGACCTGCACGTGATCGCGTCCGCCGACCCGCTCGAAGTCCGCCGGGTCCACCTGCACGATCCGGCGGATCAGACCGGTGGCCAGGGCGAGCCGTTCGTCGCCGCCGATGGTGAACACCAGTTCGCTGTGGACCTCGGTGTCGTGACCGTGTTCCTCCTCGGCCTGGGTCTCGGCGCAGGAGAAGTCGAGCCGCGCGTGACGCGCGAGGCCATCGACATCCAGGATCAGGGCCACCTGCCCATCGCCCATCACCGTGGAGCCAGCGTAGCAGGCGAGCGCCTCGAGCGCCGGATGCAGCGACTTGACCACGATCTCCTCGCTGCCGAGGACCTCTTCGACCACCAACCCGAACCGGTTGCCGCCACTGCGGACCACGACCACGTTCACCGCCCGCGCCTCGGAACTGCGATGGGCATCGGCGACCGCACGCCGATCGGCCTCGCTCAAGGGCTGCGGATGCGCGAGCACGTCGGCCAGCCAGACCAGCGGCAACAACTGCTCGCGCAGACGGTAGACCGCCTGGTTGTCGGCGTACTCGACCCGTTCGGCTGCGGTATCGCGTTCGAGCCGGACGATCTCATCGATGTTGGTCTGGGGGATGGCGAAGCGGGCGGTGGCATCACGGATGATCAGGCTGGGGATGATCGCCAGGGTCAGCGGCAGGCTGAGGGTGAACACCGAGCCGTGGCCAAGGCTCGACTCCACCCCCACGCTGCCGCCGATGGATTCGATCCGTTCACGGACCACGTCCATGCCCACGCCGCGGCCGGAGACGTCGTCGACCTGTTCGGCGGTGCTGAAGCCCGGGGCCATGATCAACGCCACCGCTTCGCGATCGTCCATCGCCGCGAGCCGCTCGGCGCTGACCACGCCCTTGTTCCGCGCCACCTCGCGGATCCTGGCCGGATCGATACCCCGGCCGTCATCGCGGATCTCGATCACGATCTGTCCGGCTTCGTGGCGTGCGGCGATGGTCAACTGCCCCTGGACCGGCTTGCGCCGCGCCTGGCGTTCATCGGGCGGCTCAAGGCCGTGGTCGCAGGCGTTGCGGGTGAGGTGGACCAGGGGATCGGCCAGGGCCTCGAGCACACCCTTGTCGACCTCCACCTCGTTGCCGAGCGTGGTCAGGGCGATGTCCTTCTCGAGCTTGAAGGAGAGGTCGCGGACGATGCGCGGCAGCTTGGAGAACACCTGCCCGATCGGCTGCAGGCGCATGCCCATGATCATCTCCTGCAGCTCGCTGGTCACCAGGTCGAGCTGCTGGGTGATCTGACGCGAGGTACGATCGCTGCTCTGCAGCTGCAACAACGCGCGGTTGCGCACCAGCACCAGTTCGCCGGCCTGGGCCATGAGCCGGTCGATGCGTTCTATCGGCAGGCGGATGGTCTCGCCGCGCGACGCGCCGCTCAGCCGCCGGGTCGGCTCCTGAACCGCCGCCGGGGCAGCGGGCCGGTCGTCCGTCGGTTCGGCGGTCGGTTCGACCGCGCTGACCGGTGGGCTCGCGCTTCCGGTCGCCGGATCGGCGAACACCAGGGCCTCAACGGTCGCGCGCACCGGTTGCACCGCCTCGGTCGGCACCTCGAGCGCATCGGCGACGATGGTCGGATCGAACACCGTGGCGTAGACCAGTTCGCAGATCAGCGGGCCCGACGGCAGTCCGGCCCGCAGGTCGCCCACCGCCGCCGGTCGGATCGCCGAGGCGACGATCTCGCCGGTGCGATCGAGTTCCTCGAGCGCGGCGAGTGGGTCGCGGCCCAGCTGCTCCTCCTGCCGACGCAGATCGTAGGCGATGTGGTAGAGGTGTTCCGGGCTCTGGGCCAGCCGCTCCAGGATCGCCGGCTCCGGCTGCAGATCGCTCGCCAGCGCACGCTCGGGCCTCGGCGTCGCATCCGGCGGCGCAGCCCCCGTGCTGACCTTGGGTGATCCGAGGAGGGCCTCGATCGCGGCCATCGGCGCGCTGATGTCCATCTCGTTGCTGCGGGTGATGTCGTCGATCAAGGCCTTGAGATGGTCGGCGCCACGCAGCAGGGCATCGACCTTGGCGTGATCGACGCCGACCTGGCCCTGGCGGATCCGGTCGAGCAGGTTCTCCATCACATGGGCCAGACGCTGGATGTTCTCGAACCCGAGGAATCCGGCACCGCCCTTGACCGAGTGCACCGCCCGGAACACCAGGTTGACCAGTTCGGGGTCGACGGCGTCGCCCTGTCCCTCGAGCTCGAGAAACCGGCTCTCGATGTCCGCGAGATGCTCGCGCGACTCGGCAACGAAGTCATCGAGCAGATCGTCGTCGGACATCGCGCCCTCCATCGTCGCAACGCGTTTGATCGCATGGCTCGGCCCGCAAACGGACCGACCCCAAGGATACCCGCCAGCGTGCCGGATTCCACCGTCGCGTGGATGCCGCCAGACAGGGCACTGCGGCGAAGCTCCTTGCCCTCGGAGGGCCCGCCTCAGAATGCCCCCATGTCGTCGCGCACCTGCTTCTGGGTCCCGCTGCTGCTCGCGCTCGCCGCCGCCTGTCCGGCGATCGACGCGATGGATTTCACCGTTCCCGAAGACGAATACCTCGAAGCAGCGGTCAACGACGCGCGTGAACGGGCAGCACGCTACAGACTCGAACGCGAGCGGGCCCTGCCGGGCCTGGATCCGACCTACCACGCCGCCGCGGCCGACGCGCTGGCGTTCAGCCGGGAGCTGCTCGAGGCCGGCGAGGTCGGCACCGCCTATCGGCTCGCCCGCGACGCGAACCGCCGCTACCCCTACAGCGAGGCCGCGGCCGGGTTGATGCATCAGCTGTTCCGCTGCACCGCGCTCGCCGGCGATTACAGCCAGGCACGCCGCCACCTGATCGATACCAACGAACGCTTCCCGGCCTACGCCGACATCGACGTCCTGATGCAGGAAGGCCTGCTGGTGGCCGAACTGGTCCAGGCGCACGGGCCGTTCATCGATCTCGACGCACCGCATCCGCGCGAGGTGATCGACGAGGAGATGATCCTCGCCCCAGACGTCGCCAACCCTTATTTCTACTACCTGTCGCTCTACGGCGATCGACACCATATCGCCCCCCGGGCCACGCTCGGCCTGGCCCGCTCGTTCCTGATCAAAGGCAGCGACCGACTGGAGAAACTGGGCCTGGCCCGCCACTATTACGAGCGTTTCCTCGATCGCTTCCCCTCGCACGAGCTCGCCTTCACCGCGTTGTGCGAATACGCTCTGAGCTACCTCATCGCCTATCGCGGTGACGTCTACGACCTCGGCGTGGTCCAGACCGCCAAATCGATCATCGAACACCAGGCGCGCCACCACGCCAACGAGATCCCGGAGCGCCTGGCGCTGATCGAGCAGTATCGCGCCTTGATCCGCCGCTGGTGGCAGGACCGTGACCTGCAGGTGGGCCGCTGGTATCTCGGCCGGGAGCGTTACGCCGCGGCGGCGATCTACTTCCGCCAGGTGGTCGCGCGCGATAGCCAGAGCCAGCAGGGCCGCACCGCGCTGCGCCTGCTCGGTCAGGCCCAGAGACGCCTCGACTCCGGAGAGCCGGCCGAGTGAGTGGCGCGCGTTGCCTCCTGCTCGCGGGAGTCGTGGTCCTGCTCACCGGCTGCTACCGCCCCACTGCTCCGCCGGCGCTCGACGGGGCCGTCCGCATCCAGATCGCGACCAATCGTGGCAAGCTGGTCCGGGCGCAGAGCCTGCTGCAGCGCGAAGTCGCCCGCTCCTGCCGCCGCCGTCTCGGCTGGCGCACCGCGCCCGGCGGCGTCAACCGCTTGATCCTCACCCTCACGGATGAGGATGTCGATGCTTCGGCCCATGACGAACTCGACATTCCCGGCCGCTGGAACCTGACCCTGCAGGGGCGCTGGGAACTCCACCGGCCCGGCCTGCCCCTGATGCAAGGTCGCTTCAGCGGTACCGGCAGTGCCAGCAGCCGCGGCAGTGAGCTGCGCGGGCTCGAGGACGCCGCCGAGAACGCCGCCGATCTGATCGCCACCGCCATCGAGCAACGGCTGATCCGCCAGCGCCTGAACCCGAAGGAAGCGCCGTGAGCCGTCCCCCGCTGACCTGCGTCACCTCCGTCTCCGGCCTGCGCGGCGTCACCGGGCAGAGCCTCGACCCGGTCAGCGTCACCGCCCTCGCCACCGCCTTCGCCCGCGGCATCGCCGGCGGCGGCCCGGTGGTCCTCGGCCGCGATTCCCGCCGCACCGGCCCGATGTTCGCCGCGGCGGCCACCGCCGGCCTCTGCGCCGGCGGCTGCACGGTGATCGATCTCGGACTGGTCCCGACGCCGACCGTGCCGTTGATGGTGCGCGAGCTCGGCGCCGCCGGCGGCATCCAGATCTCGGCCAGCCACAACCCCGAGCAGTGGAACGCGCTCAAGTTCTACAGTCGCCGCGCGCGGAACATCGACCAGGACGAGCTCGATCGGCTGCTCGCCGCCTATGCCGCCGGACCGCTGACCGAGTGCCTGGCCTGGGACGCGATCGGGATACCGGGCACCCATCCCCATGCCCTCGAGCAGCACCGCCACGCGGTCTGCGCCTGCGTCGACACCGCCACCCTGCGCCGACGGCGGCTGCGCGTGCTCGTCGACAGCGTCAACGGGGCCGGGAGCGTCATCGCCCCGGCGCTGCTCGCCGAACTCGGCTGCGAGGTGATCCCGGTGCATACGGCGCCGGACCTGCCCTTCCCCCGCGACCCGGAGCCGACGGCGCAGAACGTGACCACCACCTGTGCGATGGTCACCGCCGCCGGCGCCGACATCGGTTTCGTCCAGGATCCCGATGCCGATCGCCTCGCGATCATCGACGAGACCGGCCGCTACATCGGCGAGGAATACACCCTGGTGCTGTGCGCCGCCGCCCGCTTCCGCGCCGCCGGCACCAGTGGCCCACCGGTCGCCTGCACCAACCTCTCCACCTCGCGGATGATCGACGACATCGCCGCGCGTTTCGGCGGCAGCGTGATCCGTACGCCGGTGGGCGAAGCGCACGTGCTCGATGCGGTCGACGCCCACGACGCGGTCATCGGGGGCGAGGGCAACGGCGGGGTGATCGATCCGCGGGTGGTCGCCTGTCGCGACAGCCAGGTAGCGATGGCCCTGGTGCTCGAGTATCTCGCCGGGCTCGATCATCCGCTCTCGACCGAGATCGACTCCCTGCCGCGCTATGCGATCCACAAGGAAAAGGTCACCCTCAGCCGCGAGGCGGTAAGCGCGGCGATTCCCATGCTGCGCGCGGCCGACTTCGCAGCCGACGCCGCGATCGACACCCGCGATGGCATCCGCTTCGCCTGGGACGACCGCTGGGTCCACCTACGCGCCTCGGGCACCGAACCGGCGAGCCGGATCATCGCCGAAGCGCCGAGCGCGGCCGAGGCCCTGGCCCTGGCAGACACCATCCGCACCGCCACCGACGCCCAACCCATCCGGGGACACTGACATGAGCGACGACGAGTTCGAATTCGTTGACGATGGCCCGAGCCGGCCCAAGAACCCGGGCATTCCCGGGACCCCGCCGCCGCAGGAAGGCGGCAAGGCGCCGCCGCCGGCCCAGGCGGGCTTCAATCCCTTCAGCGGGGTGGACGTCAAGACCGGCCAGCCCGGCGCCGCACCGCCGCCGCCGGTCGCCCCGGCCGGCGGCGCCCCGCCGCCGGGAACGGCC
>JBEPXK010000010.1:0-18037 GCA_041641915.1 Planctomycetota bacterium | reverse complement strand
GACGGGGCATCGGCACTCCTTGGCGCGGAGGGGACCTGCGGCCTGCGCGCGAGTCGAGCACGATAGGGGGGGCGCCGCTGCGGGCAAGCCAACGCGGCGCCGCGGCGCTGGGCTGCACAGGGGGGGTACGCCGGGCCATGCGGGTGAAAGACCGGCCTGCGGGGTGGCAAGCAGAGGGCGATGGACAACCGCCTGCCGCTGGTCGCATTTCTGGTCCTCGCGCTCTGCCTGCCGGCCTACGCCCTGCTGGTCGGAACGCGCGGCTCCGGTCAGATGCCCCGGACACCGGCTCGGCCCACGCTCGGTCCCGTGCACCAACCCGAGTCGACGACCGGTGGATGGCACGAGGTCCGGCCCGGCGAGAACCTGCGCTCGATTGCCCGCCGCTACTACGGCAGCGGACGGCTGTGGCGCACCTTGCAGCTGGCCAACGACGTCGACCGCTACCCCCCGCCGGGCAGCCGGATCTGGGTTCCCGGCCTGGCGCCCGATTGGGACTGATCCGGGCTGAGTGACTGCGGCCGATCGCGTCCTTGGCGCAGAGCTTGACCCGGCAGGTCCCGGCGGCCATCCTGTCGTGCTCATCCCTCGTAAGGACGTGTTCAATGGCGCCTCGATCGAGACGGGCCGCAGACCGGATGCAGCGGGATTCAGGCCAACGGCGGGATGGCGGTGCGCGCCGCGACACCGTCGGCCGCCGCTCGCGGCGCCAACCCGGTGGCGTCCAACGTCGCCGGCTGCCGCCCGAGCTGGTCAGTCGGATCCAGGATGACCCACTCTATCAGGTCACCACCATCGACGGCAGCCTGTGGATCGATCCCTACACTGGCCGCGAGATGCCGGCCGAGGAAGGCTACCAGAAGGCGGCCGAGGACTACTTCCGCAAGCATCCGGTCTATCGCGACAATCCCCTGCTCTCGCTCGAGCAGCTGACCTGCATCCGGTGGCGCCACGATCTGATGCGCCTGCTGCCCCACGAACCGCGGTTGCGTATCTTCGGCCGCAACGACGAAGGCTGGCTCAACCCCTACAGCGGAACCATGGTCAGCGACGTCGCCCGCGAGGACGGCCGGATCACGGTGCGCACCATCACCGCCATGAGCGAGGCCCTGGCCGCCAGCCCCGAGGCGGCGACCGGGCTGATGCTCGACAACGCCACCTTGCAGCAGAAGGTCAACGACCTCGGTAGCGAACAGGGCACGCGCGACCCGGTCGACGAGAGCGTGTTCGGCCTCGGGCAGATGGAGGCCGATCTCAACCGGGCCAAGGATGTCCAGGCCAACATGCTCGCCGATCTGCCCCAGCTCGAGGGTTACGACCTGGCGGTACATTTCGTTCCGCACAGCGCGGTGAGCGGCGATTTCTACGAGGTCCTGCCGCTGAAGGACGGTCGCGTGCTGCTGGTACTCGGTGATGTCAGCGGCCACGGCGTGCAGGCCGCGCTGGTGGTGGCTACGGCCCTGAAAACCCTGCGCCTGCTCTCGCGTCACACCACCGATCTGGTCCAACTGCTCTCGCAGCTCAACGACGAGATCAAGACCGACGTGTTGCCGGGGCAGTTCATCACCGTGTTCGCCGCGCTGTTCGAACCGCGGATGGCCAAGATGCAGATCGTGCTCGCCGGGCACCATCCGATGCTCATCGCCAACCCCAAACGCGAGGTCATCCTGCGGCGGGCGGGCAAGAAGGGGATGGCCGTCGGGCTGATCGCGGGCGAGATCTTCAAGCGCAGCCTCAAGCCGGTCGAGATCGAGATCGAGCCCAATGACCTGTGCCTGCAGTTCACGGATGGCATCTTCGAAGCCGTCGATGCCGAGGGAAACGAGTACGGTGAAAGCCGCCTGCATGGTCGCCTGGTCGCCGCAAGCGGCGCGATGAACGTCGAGGATCTCGTCCAGACACTCGCCGCGGACGTGGTCGAGTTCGCCAGCGGCCAGCCGGAGGACGACCTGACCCTGTTCGCCCTCGGCCGTCTCGGCGAGGAGACGGGGATCGAGAGCGGAGGCTACGCCGCGCTGTGAACACCGCGCGCGTCGACGCGGCCGCAGACCCTGCCGCCGTTCCGGCTCCGCGGCGTGCGCGCGGCTGGTTGCGCCTGGTGCCGCTCAACTGCACCCTGGTCCTGGTCCTCGCGCTTGTCGGCGTGATCTGGTGGGCGTCGGGGGACGACGACCCCGCGCGCGTCGAACCGGGCGACGCCGGCGTCATCCGCCATTTCCTGCGCCATGGCGCGACCGGCGGGACGGGTGCCTGGACGGGTCAGCCGATCGCGATCGACCCGGAACGCCTCGAGCCGGGCGACATCCTGCTCGGCGCGCGACCCGGTTCGCCCTACGGCTACTGGACCCACGTCGCCCTGTGCCTCGAGCCGGGTCTGTTCCTCGGGCAGGACCTGCACACCGGCTTCTACCTCGAAACCCTGGAGCAACTGCTCACCCGGCGCGGAACCGGCGGGCCGGCCTATCAGCACGTCAAGGTGATGCGTGTACGCTGCGATCGCGCCGTGCGCCAGCGGGCCGCGGCCTTCGCCCGGACCATGCTCGAGATCACCTTCCACACCATGGCGCACAAGCGCGATCCACGCATCGCCACCTGCGCCACCGCGGTATGGAAGGCCTACGCGCGTGAAGGCATCGACCTGGTGCCCGCGCGCACGCTACTGGTGCCCGCGGATTTCGCCGGTGGCGAGCAGCTGGAGCTGGTGCTCGAGACGGGGGCGGGACCCCGATGAGCGCCGCGAAAACCGCCATGCGGGCCACGAACCTGGTGGCGATGTACTGGTTCTGGATCCTGGTCGCGAGCTGGTTGGCGCTGCGTATCGGGCGCATTGCCTGGATCGGTTGGGCCTTGCTCGTGCTCTGCCTGGTCGCTCTGTGGCTCAGCGCCCGGCTGGGTGAACTCACCGGATCGCTACGACGACGATGGCAACGGCTCCTGGTGCTCAGCGCGGGGCATCTACCGATGTTGCTGCCGGCGCTCGCCGCGCTGGCGATGTTCACCGGCCTGCTCAGACAGACCGACGCGATCGTCTTCTGTCTGCAATGGCTCACCGCCTGGTGGCTGCCGGTGGTGGTCCTGGCCCCCACCGATCCGCTCGCCGGCTACCCGGCCTACCTCTGGCTCAGCGCCTTGCTGCCGTTGGCGCAACTGGCTTTCGCGCTCGCGGCGGGCTGGTCGCCGCCAGAGCGCGCTGGGGCTTGCGACGTATCGGCCAGCGCTGACCCGAGCCAGACGGGATGAGTCTCACGCGCGCTCGAGGATGACCGTGGCCAGCGCCATGCCGTCGGCGTGCGACAGGCTGACGTGGCTACCGGTCGCGCCCAGCTCGCGCGCGCGGGCAGCGGCTCCGGCCGCAAGCACCAGGCGCGGCTGCCCGCTATCTGCGCTGAGCACCGCGATATCGGCGAACTGGACCCCGCCCGCCCAGCCGGTGCCCAGGGCCTTCATGCAGGCTTCCTTGGCCGCCCAGCGCGCGGCCAGGCGTTCGGCCGGATCGCGCGCGCGCAGGCAATGCTCGCGCTCTTCAGAGGTGTAGATCCAGGCAAGGAAACGGTCCGGGTGCTTGTGATGGACCCGGCGCACCCGGTCGACCGCGATCAGATCGGTACCCAGACCGACGATCACGGCGCCGCGTCCGCATCGCGCAAGCGCGGCGGCAGGCCGTTCGCGGCCGGCGGCTGCCAGGGCACCGGGTGCCAGACCGGGCGATACCACCACGGTACCGGGGGCGGCGCGGCGATGGACTCGGCGTGGATCTCCAACCGGGCATCGAGCGGACGCAGGGCCGACGGGCTCAGCCGCATGGCGAAGTGGCGCGTATCGCCATCACCGGGCACCATCACCGTCTGGCGCGGCTGCCAACCCCGCGGATGGGGCATCAGATCCGGGGCGCGTTGGTAGCGGAACACCACCGCTTGCCCGCGGGGATCGATCACCGGGCCGGCGTCGCCGAGGAACACCCGCAGCGGCGCGGCGTCGGCCGACATGCGGGCCACGCAGAGCAGATGGGGACCGATCTTGCCGAATGCGACCGCAGCATCCCCAAGCTCGGTGAAGGTGAGCTCGGCGAGCGAGCGTTCCACCGCCGCCGCGAAGTCCGGGCCATCCTTGATGACGGGGCAGGGCAGGGGGGCGCCAGGTATCGCCTGCGGCAGGCTGTGCAGCCGCAGACCCTGTGGCCCGTAGCCGAGCATGCCCGCCGTGGTCGGGATCACGCGCTCGTCGGGGCCGAGCAGTCGTGCACCGGTCGGCGCGCCGGAACGATCGAGCACCAGCAGCCCCGGTTGTTCGTCGAGGGCGTCGAGGATGCAGGCCACACCCTGGCGGGTGACCATCAGCTCGCCGACCAACTGCAGCCGCGGCGGCAGCGGTCGGATCCACAGCCGTGCACCGCCGCGGCGACCGATCCCGGCGAGCACCGCCTGGTGATCCTCGTTGTCGGCGTGGATCACCAGCGTGTCCTCGCTGATGACCAGACCGTGGATGGTCGGAAAACCGGTGAAGCGTTGCCGCAAGCGCCCATCGTGGATATCGAGCAATACCAGCCCGCCGGTGCGCGAACGGACCCAGAGGTTGTCGCCGCTGACCGCCAGGGCGTCGAGCTCGCGCTCCTCGCTGCGCCAATGCAGAGCGCCGGTGGCGAGATTCCACCGCGCGAGGCGCCCGCTGGGCAGGAGCGTATACGCGCTATTGCCCGCGAGCAGATAATCCGCGTCGCCACTGTGCGGCAGCGAACAGACCTGGACGCCATCGGCGAGGCGTAGGACCTGGAGGCGGGCGTTGCGCTCGTCGTGGATGACCAGGTGGTCGGACCCCTGGCTGGCGATGCGCTCAGCTCCGCCAGCGGTCAACGGCAGCTGCCATGCCGGCTCGGTGCCATCGGCACCGGGACCGCGGAAGCGGTAGGCGACGATCCGATCGGTGTAGGCGATGATGCACAGGCCCGGATCGGCGAGCAACACCCGCGGAGCCCGCGCGCTGCTGGTGCCCGGCTGCTGCTTCGGCAGCGGATGGTGCCACAACGGACGCCCGGTGGCGACGTCGAAGGCCTCGACGTACGGCGCGTCGGTGGTATCCGGCACCAGGATGCCGGTGCCGGGCGCCCCGGGCTGGGGCATCAGCCGGCGCACCAGCACCGTCTCCGGTCCGGCAGCGGCGACGCCCGCGAGCCAGGTGCCCAGGCGGCCGGTGAGCGCATGCCGCTCGAGCACGCCGTCGGCCCCCGCGCGAGCGACCTCGGCGGTGAAGGCGGCGCCGACCTCGATCGCCGCCACCGCATTGATCAGATCGGTGAATTCATCGATGGTGGCGGAGTTGAAGCGCAGCAGACGATCGCCGTCGGCGAAGCCGGCCGCATCGGCGGCGGTACCGGGCAGCACGCGGATCGGCGCACCCGGCGCGCCGGATCCGGCGGCAGCTTCCGGCAGGGCCTGGAGCCCGAGCATCGCCTTGTGGTGCTCGGCCTGATCGCGGCGCCAGCGGATCTTGCCGCTGTCCAACTCGCGCGCGGTGAGGAAACCGCCATCGAAGGTGATCACCACGTCGCCGGCCAGGTGGGGGCGCTCGAGAAAATCGACCGGCGCGTGCCAGCTCGTCGCCGCGATCGCGCGCGTTACCTGCTTGCGATCGGGAAACAGCAGCGCGGCCTGCTGGCCACGTACCCGGGCCAGGGACAGACGGGCCAGGGTCGCGAGGCGGATCTCCGCTCCCTCGGGGAAGGTCATGCTGCCGCGCGCATCGAGCAGTGCGGCGTATCGACGCGCGGCGAGCGCGTCCTCACCCGAGAGTTCGGCGTGGCGGGCCTGCCACCAACGGATCTCCTCGCGAATGCTCGGCACGTGGGCAGCCAGCGCCTGGAGGTCGGCGAGGGTCTGGGCAAAGGCCTCGGCATCACCGAGAGCGACCTGGATCGCGCGGGCGCTGGCCCGGGCAGCGGCCCGACCGTGGCGCGCCGGAGCCCCGAGCGCCAGGGCGCGCAGGGTGTAGCGCAAGGAGGCCTCGTATTCGTCGCGCGCGCGGTGAAGCGAGGCCAGCGCCAACAACGGCGTGTAGTCGTCGGGATCCTCGGCCGCGGCCTGGCGCAGGCGCTCAAGGTTCTGCGGAAGACCGAAACCGGAGATGAGCTGGGCCACCGGCCGTTCGTTGTCCGTCTGCACCTGGGTGGAGATCAGCATGCCGCCGACTACCGCCACCCGTTCATCGGGGGAGAGGATACGACCGGAACGCTGTTCGCCGGATTCGAGATCGTGGATGCTCAGCCGGGTATCGCAGTGGACCAGCGCCCGTTCGCGACCGAGGGTCCCGCCGACCGTGGCGCCCTCATCGGGGCAACCGGCGTGGGTCCACAGCCGCTGCATCCGCGTCAGGTCGACGCAGGTCACCCGTTTGCCCACCAGCAGCGCGCGGCCGTTGGCGGCGTCGACCAGGGCGTCACCCGCGCCCTCCCCCTCGTAGTGCTGCAGGCCCTGCCCGTCGGGGCCGAGTACCAGCAGGCCCTCGCGATCGGCCGGCGCGGCGACGAGGTGAACGCCGTCGCTGAGGATGCGACCCTCGCGCAGTTTTGCTTCGGTCGCGAACGGGCCCAGGTCGGGCTGGTCCGGATCGGGGTCTTCGCCGCCTTGATAGTCGTGGATCGCTTCGATCGAACCGCGATTGGAGACCTGGATCAGAAAGCGGCTGTTGGACAGCACCGCGAAGGAGCCCTGATGCGTGCATAGACTGGGCGGATGGGGTGGGCGGAAATAGAAGCTGCGGTTGCGGATGGCGATCTTGCCCACCCGTTTGCTCCACAGCGGCGCGCCGGTGCGCAGATCGTGGCCGAACAGATGCAGCTCGTGCCCACCGCCGGCCCGGACCAACCCGGCGTAGGCGGCAACGTCCTCGCTGATCGCAGGCGCGCTGAGCGAACCCCAGACGTCCACGCTCTGCTCGACGTGCCGCCAGAGCATGCGCCCTTCGTCATCGACGGCGACCATCGCCGGGTAGCCGTCACCGTTGCGCAGCACGGTCACGAACACCCCCGGGGCGTGCGCAGGTGCCACGGGCTGCTCCTGGCGGCTGGTGGTGAGCTTGAGCACCGGTCCCAACTGCTTGCCGACCAGGGGGTCGAACACCAGCAGGTTGCGACCGTCGCACGCGGCCAGGGCGCTGCCGTCGCTACGGCTGAACGCGAAGCCGGCGGTATGCGGCTCGCCCAGACCCTGGCGTTGCTGCGCGCGCAGGCGGGCGATTCGGCCGCCCGGGTGGAACGGCGGGGGCGGCGGCAGATCGGGCAGGGCCCAGATCCGCACGCTGTGTTCGAGGGTCAACGGTAGATCCGCCGGCGGTTCGGGCGCGAGCAGCCCGCGCGCAGCCGCGAGCCGTTCGCCGCGCTGCGGGTGATCCGCATCATCGGCGCGGCGGGCGTAGCGGACGAAGCTGCCAAGATGGCCGCGATCCCAGGCGAGGTCGGCCAGCCGACGCCAGGCTCGGATCGCAGCCGTGGTGCCGGGGTAGGTCGCCGCGAGGGCGATCAGCTGATCCTGTGGCAGCGGGCGCTGATCGAGCAAGGCGCCGATCGCGCGTTCGGCCTGCGGCGCATAGGTCTCGACGTAGGTCTCGAGTAGCTCGGCCGCGCCCAGGCGGCTGGCCATGATCTGACTGATGGTGGCGTAGCGGCCGCGATCGAAGAGATGTCGTTGGCCGTGTTCCTCGAGCAGCGCCTGCACCCGGGCGAGCAGCTCGGGGACCGCGCCACGACGCGCTGTGATGTCCTCGATCAGGCGTTCGGCATCGCGGCGGATCTGCCACGGGGTGCCCACGGTGAAGAAGCGCGGCCGCTCGGCCGCGTCCTCCTCGACGGCCCATGACATCCGGGGCAGGAGGCCGAGGACGAGCAGCGCGACCAGGGTCGGGGCTCGAACGCTCACACGCGGATACTACCGCCACCGACCAGCCGTGCCACCGCCAAGCAGGGGGTGCGAACACCTGTGGCGCCATTGCACCGGTGCCGCAGCGGCTATGCTCGCGCGACGTCCAGCGGGGCGCGCGTCGGGCGGAGAGGAGCCGGAACATGTACTGCGACAGCCGGGAGGTGGCCGGGCCGGCCGTGCGGCGCAATCTGCCGCATCTGATCCAGCTGGTCATCGCGCCGCTGCTGGTCCGGCCGTTGATGCGCTTTCTCTACCGCGTCCGCGTCAGGGCCGCGCCCGACGCCTTCCGCGGCCCCTGCGTGTTCGCATCGAACCACCGCAGCTTCCTCGATCCGATCGTGGTCTCGGCCTTCGGTCGGCGCCCGATCAGCTTCTTTGCCCGACGCGACCTCTGGCGCCTGCCGATCGCGCGCGAGTTCCTGCTCGCCTTCCGGGCGCTGCCGGTCGATCGCGATGACCCCCAGCTCGCGATCATGCGCCGGACCGTCGAACACCTGCGCTCCGGCTTCGCCGTGCTGATCTTCCCCGAAGGTACCCGGACGCGCACCGGGCGCCTGGGCCAGCTGCGCAGCGGACCGGCGGTGTTCGCCCGCCGTGCCGGAGTGCCGGTGGTTCCGGTCTACCTCCACGCCACCGACGCCATCTGGCGTCGCGGCCGGATGCTGCCCGGGCTGGATCGCACGCGGCTGGAGGTGGTCTACGGCCCGCCGCTGCGTGCCCCGGCACGGCTGTCGCGTCGATTGCAGGAACGCTGGCTGTCACTGGCGATCGAACGTTGGCTCCAGCGTACCGAACACCGGCTCATGTCGGCAGCGGCGGCGCACCGGCCTGGGCGCAGTGATAGGCCAGGCGCTCGCGCGCCAGCCCGCGCATGATCCCCAGATCGCTGACCAACATCCAGCCGGCATCCGCGCTCTGCGATCCGACGCAGGCGATGTCACGCCAACGCAGCAATACCTGATCCCGCTGCAGGTCGGCCCGCCGCCAGCCGTGGTCATCGGACCAGGACGTGGCCATGCCTTCGAAGCGGGCGATGAGCATCCGCGCCAGGTTGCGCTGCAGCCGGGCCAGGGGGTGCTCGCTGCGGCAACGGGGGCAGGGCTCCCAGGCGACCGAGGGATCGAGCATCAACCGCCAGTCGTGCTCGTACCAGTTGCTCGGGCCCTGCGTCGGTACCCATCCGAAGCCAGAACAGCGGGGGCAGGCCGAGGTGGGCGGCGCGTTCACGTGCGCGACTCGTCATCGAGCCGCAGGCGCCCCCGGCCCGGAGCCAGGCGGGTGAGTAGCAGACGGGCGAACAGCCCGAATGGACGCAGGTTGTCGGTGAATTTGTTGAAGTGGCTGACCCGATCCTCGGGGTAGATCACGTCGACCGTGATCCGGTGCACGGTGATGTGTGACCACACCGCGCGGATCAGCACCTCGATCTCGAAACTGTAGCGCCCGGCGCGCACGCGCAGGCGGTTGACCGCCGGCAGGGGGTAGACCCGCAGGCCCGACTGGGTGTCACCCAACCAGTTGCCGCACATCACCCAGGACCAGAAATTTGAACAGAAACGGCCAAAGCGGCTGATCCCCGGAGCCCCGCGCATATCGCGACAGCCGAGATAGAGCGCGCGCGAGTCGCGCGCGCCCCGGGCGACGCGCACGACCTCGCTGATCGGGTGCTGGCCGTCGGCATCGCAGGTAAGCACCCGGTTGTAACCCTGCTCTTCGGCCAGGGCCATGCCGTGCGACAAGGCCCGGGCCTTGCCCTGGTTGGGCTCCAGCCGCACCACTTCGGCGCCGGCGGCCGCAGCGGCGTCACCGCTGCCGTCGGTACTGCCGTCATCGATCACCAGCACCGGCGCGCCGAGGTCCAGCGCCTCGCGTGCGATCCGGCCCACCGTGCGACCGTGATTGTAAACCGGGATCAACACCAGCATGTCTGCTGGCCAGGTGAATGTATCGCTCGCAGACGCGGTGGCCGCGACCCGATCGGCCGCATCGGCCGGATCGGGGTGGTCATCGATCGCCCGGGTTTGCGGGGCCGCGACGGCAGAGGCCGGAGAAGATATGCTCACCCTGGGAACGCTAGCCGGCGTCGACGCCAATGCCACGCCCAAAGGCCGCAGGGCCAGCGCGCGCGTCGTCCCGTCCCGGCTCAGCGCCCCGCCCCGCGCCGGTCGGCGATGCGCCCGGTGAGCACCGCCTCGGCCAGCCGCAGCCCATCGATGCCGGCGGAGACGATGCCACCGGCGGCCCCGGCCGCCTCGCCCGCGACGTAGAGGCCGGGCAGCGAGGTTGCGCCGCTGAGCGGGTCGCGCACGAAGCGCACCGGGCTGCAGACGCGGGTCTCCATGCCGATGAGCAGGCCGTGCTCGATGAAGCCGGGCAGCCGACGCGCGAACACCGGCAACGCGGCGCGCAGGGCGTCGCGGGTCGCGGGGTCGAGCAGACGGTCGAGCCGGGCCGGACGCAGAGCAAGCGGATAGCTCGAGGCCGGCAGCCGCGTGACATCTTCGCCGCGCAGAAAGGCGCCGGCCGATTGGGCGGGCGCGGCGAAATCGCCACCCCCGGCAACGGCGACCGCCTGTTCGAGCGCGTCGAGGCGATCGAAAGCCGCCGCCCCGGTGGCCGGCTGCGCGGTGATCAACGCCGCGTTGGCGAAGGCGCCCGCGCGCGCATAGCGGCTCATGCCATTGGTGCACAGGCCCGCGCCGGTGCTGATCGGCATCACCTCGCCGCCTGGGCACATGCAGAAACTGGTCACCCCGGCGGTGTTCGAGCCCCTGGCGCTGAGCTGGTAGGCGGCAGCGCCGAGCACCTCGCGCAATCCGGGATCGCCGTACAGCGCGCGATCGATCAATGACTGGGGGTGTTCGATGCGACAGCCGAGCTGGTAGCCCTTGGCTTCCGCGCTCAATCCTGCTGCAAGCAAGCGGCGCAACAGCGCACGGTCGCTGTGGCCGGTGGCCAGCATCACGCACGGCGCGCGGATGACCTCCCCGGCAGCGGTGCGCACGCCGACACAGCGGCGGTCCTCGACCACGATGTCGCTCACGCGGGTACGCCAACGGAATTCCGCGCCCTGGGCGATGATCCGCTCGCGCAACCGGGCGACGACCTGCGGCAGGATGTCCGAACCGATATGCGGATGGGCGCGGTAGCGGATGTTCGCCGGTGCGCGTGCCGCGACCAGCGCCGCGAGCATGAATGCCGCGCGCGGGTCGCGCACCCGGGTGTAGAGCTTGCCATCGCTGAAGGTCCCCGCGCCGCCTTCGCCATAGAGGTAATTGCTCTCGGGATCGAGAGTGCGCGCGGCGAGGAAGCGCTCGACGTCCTCGCTGCGTCGCTGGGCGTCGCAGCCGCGGTCGAGCACCAGCGGACGACAGCCGTAGAGCGAAAGGAGGTGGGCCGCCATCAACCCCGCCGGTCCGGTGCCGACCACCACCGCCGAACGCGGCAGCGGCGAGCGCGGGGTGAGCTGGTGGAGGAAGTGCTCCTCATCGTTCGGGTCGGGCAATCGCGCGGTTCCACGGGCGACCTCGACGCGGTAGAGCAGGACCGGATCGCCGCGACGTCGCGCGTCGATGCTCCGACGCACGATGCGGTAGTCGCCCACCGCGTCGACCGCCCAGCCCAGCGCCGCAGCCAGATGCTCGCCGAGTCGCTGGTCGGGATCGCCCGGCCCATCGATGAAGGCACGCGCCGGCACGCGCAATTCGATCACCTGCGATCCAGCCGCCATTTCAGAACCGGACCGTACCGGTGAGCAGCAGACCGAACCCCTCCTCGACGGCGGCGATCCGTTCGGCCGTGTCGCGTCGGGCACCGACGTACCATTCCTCACGGAAGGACAGGGCCGGCCCGGCCTGGATCCGCCACTCGTCATGGCGCAGGCCGAACACCAGGGCCACCCCACGTTCCTGGACGTAGAAGCGCTCGCTCTCGCTCCATCCAGCCCAGGCGCGCGCGTGATTCCAACCGCGCAATTCGAGTTCCAGTTGGGGACCGAGTTCCTGAACCAGACGTAATTCCGCGTCGTAGGGGAAGCGGTAGCGCAGGCTGATGTCGCTGCCCGCGCGCGGCGACCAGTAGCATTCGGTGCGTGGAAACCCGAGCACCAGCCGCAGGCCGCGGCCGTGGATGGCGTGGAATTCGACCACGGGCACTAGCCGCTTCTCGGTGATGGCATCGCCGGCGATGGTGGCGTAACTGGCGCCGACCAGCAGCGCCTGCTCGCCGCTGGTGTAGACCACCGCCGCGCTCGCGGCGGGGGCGAAGCGCACCCGGCCGTCGCGGCTGTCGCCGAAGAGCAGATCCGCGCGGGCGACCGCGCCCCAGCTGCGACTCAGGCGCAGCGCGGCGACCGGCGCAAAACTACCGCGGGTGAGGAACATGTCGTCGCTGTCGTAGGCGCCCACCTGATGCACGCGCCAGCTGGCGGTGGTGGTATAATCGACCCGCCAGGGCCGGGTCGCCGGCGCACTGCCCTCCAGGGGGCCGGTGGCCCCGGCGCGCAATTCCCAGACGTTGTAGCTCGTGCCGGTCGCCTCATCTTCACGGTCCATGCTGTACGTGAAACCGCCCCAGAGATGATGGTTCGCGGCAGGACGATAGGGCTGCTGATCACCGAGCAGGCCGTAGGGTGTCAGGGGTCCGGGCGGCGGCGGTGCTTCGCCGGCGCCCAGGCGCAGAGCGAGGAGGCAGAGCACAACGATGATCTGCAGTAGTGGCATCATGCCAGGATCGACGGATCGGCAGCCGAGGCAACCGCCCGCGGCCCCAACGCAAAACGGCGAGCCGTAGCCCGCCGTCTGCTGGTCAGCGCCATCGACGCCGTCGGACTCACTCGCCGTTGGCCGGGGCCTCTTCCGCCTGAACTTCCTCGGCCGGCGCCTGCTCGGCGGCGACCTGGGCCTTGTGCTGGGCCTTCAGCTGCGTCTGGTGCTTGCGCAGCGCGCGCCGGCTCGGCTTCTGCCACTTCGCGCCATCCTTCTTGGGGCGGGCTTTGCGTCGGGTCTTGCGCCGCTGCTGATGCTTCTCACGCCGTTCGAGCACATCCGCTGGGTAGAGCTCGTAGCCGCCGAAGGAGAGGACGGCGGCGAGGTTGTCGGTGTACTGGGCTCCCTGCCGGATCCAGGCGTGCACGCGATCGATGTCGACCGTGATGTTCTTCTCACTGAGCATCGGGTCATAGGTGCCGAGGATCTCGCAGGCCCGGCCTTCGCGATGCTCGCGCTGGTCGATGGCGACTACGCGGTAAAAGGGGCGGTGGGTGCGACCGTGTCGTGCAAGACGGATGTGGACTGCCATACAGCTCTCTTCGCAGCGGGAAAACGGGGACAATGATCGTAGCGGAAACCCTGTCGCGGCTTTCCGATAGGAGCGGCGCAGGGTATGTCCGCGCGCCGCATGGCAAGAGGGAATCCGCAGCGGCGCGCCTGCGCCGGATCAGAACATCGCTTCGAGGATCTTGGCCCGGTGGGCCGCCGCCTCCTCGTCGGTGATCAGCCCGGCTTCGCGCAGCTTTTGGACTTTGGCCAGTTTGGCTTCCGGGCTGTCCGCGCCGCCGCCGCTCGCCGCTGCCGGAGCTGCCGCCGGAACCGGCGCCGCCTGCGGCTGGGCCTGCGGTTGCGCCGCCTGCTGCTGCGGCGTGCCGCTGGAGAAGCGGTCGGCGCCGGTCTGGCCCATGCGGCCGGCGAAGGCGCCGCTCATCTGGTTGGTCATCATGCCGCCGAACGCGAACCCGGCGCCCATGCCCATCGCGGCGCCGCCCATCCCCTGGTTGGCGGCGGCGGTCTCGATGCTGTTGGCGGCCTGATATTGGGTGTAGCGGTTCATGTCGCCGATCACCGCCATCTTGCTGCGGGTATCGAGCGCCTTCTCGACCTCCGGCGGCAGCGAGATGTTCTCGATCGCCACGTTCTCCAGCGCCACGCCCTGGTCCTTGAACCGCTCGTTGAGCTTGGTCTGCAGCGCGAAGGAGAGTTCGTCGTACTTGGCCGCGAGGTCGAGCGCGGGAATCTTGCTCTCGCCCAGCGCATCGGCGAAGCCGCTGACCACCAGGTTGCGCAAGTGGCCGTTGATCGCTTCGGTGTCCATGACCCCGGCGGTGCCGGAGTGTTGCTTGATGAACGCGCCGGCGTCGACCACGCGCATGGCGTAGCTGCCGAAGGCGCGCAGACGCAGCACGCCGAAATCGTCATCACGCAGCATCACCGGGTTCGGCGTGCCCCATTTCAGATTCGCGAACATGCGCGTGTTGACGAAGTAGATCTCAGATTTGAACGGCGACTCGAAGCCATACTTCCAGCCCTTGAGCGTGGCCAGGACCGGGAGGTTGCGCGTGGTCAGGGTGTAGAGGCCGGGCTGGAACACGTCAGCCATCTGGCCTTCGGTGATGAACACCGCCACCTGGCCCTCGCGGACGGTGAGCTTGGCTCCTTGCTTGATCTCCTTGCGGTAGACCGGAAAGCGGTAGAGCAGGGTGTCGCGCGAGTCGTCGACCCATTCGATGATTTCGATGAACTGGTTCTTGGCCCAATCGAACAGACCCATGAGCGCACTCCCTCACGGAATGAAGACGGTGGAAGGAAAGGAAGATGGTAGTCGGCCTGGGCGCGTGAAGCAAGGCACGCGCTCAGGCCGTCTTGACCTCCGGCAGCAGGGTGCCGATGCCCAGCCCGGGCTCGTCGGTGAAGGTCAGCAGCCCGTTGCGCGCGCGCAGCGGCGCGTCGGTGAGATCGCGTTCAAGCAGACCACCGGTGGCCAGGCCCTGGTCGCGGTCGCTGCAGCCCAGCGCCGCGGCGATGTGGCTGGCCAGCGCACGGCCGATGCTGCCATCCATGAATGAGGCGGTGATCACGCCCATGTGCAAAGAGCGCGCGAGCTCGGTCGCCTGGAGCGAGGGGCGCCAGCCACCGATCGCGCTCGGTTTGAGCATGACGATATCGGCCGCTTCCTTGGCCGCCACGCGAGCGACATCGCTGGCGCGGCGAACGCTTTCGTCCACCGCGATCGGCACCGTCGCCTGGCGACGCAGCGCGGCGAGACCTTCGAGGTCATCTGGCGGCAGGGGCTGTTCGAGCACCGCCAGGTCGAGCGATCGCGAACGCACCACGAAGGATTTCGCCCGGTCGCGATCCCACTGGCCCTGGGCGTCGATATGCAGGGCGATCTTGGGTCCGACTGCTTCGCGCAGGCTGCGGGCCTGGGCGAGGGCCTTGTCGCTGTCGCCGCCGACGGTCAGGTGCAGGCTGCGACAGCCACGCTCGACCAGCTGGCTCGCCGATTCACCCAGGCGGCTGCCGCCCCCAATGAGGATGCCGTAGACCGGCAGGCTGCGCAGCAGTGGCAGTTCGCCGCCACGCTGGAGGATATCGGCCAGGCCGTGCTCGTAGCGCTTGGCCCACAGGTCGAGCAGCGCGCCTTCGATGCAGGCACGCGCGCAGGGGCTGGCGTTCAAGCGCCGTTCGAGCGGCCCGAGCGTCGCCTGGGGCAGGTCGCGTTGCAGCCATCGCTCGGCGATGGCGGGAAGCTGCTCCCGCAGCTCGGTGAGGATCTCGTGACAGGTGACGGGGTCTTCGGTGCCGAACACCGGCAGGGGAGCGGCCTCGCCATAGCCGGCGTTGCCGGCCTCATCCTGGAGGACAAGTACGAACACCCGACGCAGGGGGACCTTGCCTTGCGGCGTCGGCAGGGCGCGCTTGAGCGGCAGCACGCGTTCGTGCAGATAAGCGGTGATCATACGCTCGGCACCATAGCGTTCCGGCGGGCGGTCAAATGGCAAAACCGGGATGTGGATCCACACCGGCGGTTCCGCCCGACTGCGCGCGCCGGGGCCCCATCGGACGCTCAGCGCTGCGCCAACCAGCGGTGGACGCGCGGCGAGCAAATGCATAATCGTGGTTCGCGCGCGAGTGCCGGAGGGGGATCCATGCGTCAAAGCGATGGCGATTGGCATCTGCCAGAGGGGGTCCTGCCCCACGACGAGCGTTGGACCGGTGGAGGCCCGGGGCTTCAGGTCGGCGGTTATCGACTGGGCGTGCGCCTGGCCATGACCACCACCGGTCAGTTCCATGCGGCCCAGGACGCTTCGGGACACGATGTCGCGATCAAGCTGGTCGGCGATGATCTGATCGAAGACCCCATCGCCTACACCCACAAGCTCGACGCCTATGCCTCGCTCAGCGAGCCGGGCCTGCTCGCGCTGAGCGAACACCGGCGCGAGGATCAGGCGACGCTGCTGGTGTTCCCATCGCTGCCGGTGTGGACCCTGGCCGATCGCATCGAGCAGTGGGGCCCTCTGACCCCGGCCGAGGCCTGCGCCACGATCGCACGTCTGGCTGCAGGGCTGTCCGCGCTCCACCGCCTTGGCGTCGAACACGGTGGCATCGAACCGCGCAACGTGGTGATGGTCGACGAAGACGAGATCTGTCTCGCCGACCCCGGCGCCGGACCCGACTACCGCGAGGGTCCCTACTGCGCACCGGAACTGCGTTCGCGGGTCTCCTCGGGCGATCCGCGCAGCGACATCCATGCGCTCGGCGTGCTGCTCGCCTTCATCCTCTGTGGGCGGCCGCTGTGTCGTGCCGACGCCATCGCGACGGAAGACGCCATTCCGGCCCCGATCCGCGAGCTGATCCTCACGATGATCGCTTTCGACGCCCGACGCCGACCGGCCGACGCCGTGAGCATCGCCACCGCTCTCGAACACGAGGCGGTGCGACTGCGTGCCCAGACGGATCCAGACACCAGCGAGCCGACTCCGCTCCAGGGCCTGGCGCTGAACGCGCCAGCCGACGCTACGCGCGCGCAGCTACCCCCGTCGCTCGGGCGCGCCGGACAGCCGCCTCGCCTCGGCACGCGCATCCTGGCGGCCGGAGCCATCCTCGCCGCCCTGGTCGGCCTCGGGCTCTGGGCGCACGATGCCGGTTCCCGGACCCCCGCACCGCAACGACCGGAGCCGCTGGGACCCGGGGGGGCAGCGGCGGTGCCCATGGAATCGTCAGGCGCTGACGCGCTCGCCGACGATCCCCGCAGCCCGATCCGCAGCGTGTTCGTGCTGGTCGACGAGCCCACCCGGGCGCTGGTGCCACGGCTCGAGGCCACGCTGAACGCGGGTGGGTTGAGCGTGATCGAACGCGAACGGATTGCGGCGATCGAGCACGAACTCGATCTGACCGCGCGCGCGATGGCCGACCCCGCCGGCTGTCTGCGGCTCGGGCGTCTGCTTAGCGGCCACCTCGCCGTGATCTGCAACCGCCTCGATCACGAAGCGCTGCAGTTACGGGTGATCGAGATCGAGACCTCGCGTATCCTCGCTGCCCGCGTGCTGGAGACCGGCACGACGGATCTCGCCGCCCGCATCCACCGCGTGGTCGGCGATGCGCTCGCCCATCTGGCGGCGGAGGGGGTGGTGGTCTGGCGCGAGGGGGCGTGGCACTGCGACATCGGCAGCGAACACGGCCTCCAGCTCGATGACACCCTGTGGATCGCCCCCCCGGATGCCGAGGGCGACGCGATCGCCGCGGCAGTGAGCACCGTGAATCGGCGTCACGCGGTGCTCGCGCCCAGCAGCGAACTGGAACGCGACCGCTGTTACCGTTGCGAAAAGGCCCTGCCGTGAGGCGCATGGTCCTGCCAGATCCTCACATCGCTGGCTGGTATGCGCCCCCCCGACCCAGCGTCTTGTCGTCACGCAACGCACGGTGTCTCCGTGACTCGGGTCCAAACCCGACCTGCGCCGACGCTTTGCGCCCAATCGACGGCCTCCGCCCCAACGCAGGCCGTTATCGACCGGGGGCCTGATGCGACTTGGATCGCTGTCCACCTTCGCGCTCCTGGTGCTCCTGACCGGTGCCTGCGTCCCGCGTGATCAGCCGCCGCGCGAGCGCGATGGGGTGGCCTACGGCGTGATCGAGGTGCCGTTCCGTGGCCGTTGGTGGCATTACCTCGAGCGCGGCGTGAGTTACGCCGACGGCGGTTTCTGGAGCGAGGCCGAGCGGGACCTGCGCCTGTGCCTGCGGCAGCGACTGCACGACGCCCGCCGCGCACGGACCTATGGCATGCGCTTCACCAGCTGCTTCGCCAACCGCGAGCTCGGTGCCGTCCTCCTGGCCCAGGGGCGGCTCGACGAGGCC
>JBEPXK010000009.1:0-18464 GCA_041641915.1 Planctomycetota bacterium | reverse complement strand
CAGGACGTAGGACCGACAGGGACTTCCGCCACTTCTTGAGCATCGCCCGCGGCAGCGTGGCAGAACTCGGTAGCTGGTATGAGATTCTCGGGGCGCTCGGCTCCATCCACGATGCGCGCCTGGCGCTGGTTGGCGACAGGTGCGACCACATGGGCCGGTCGCTGACTCGGCTCATCGCTCGACGCGCTGGCGGGACATAGTCCCGCTGCTCGCTGCTCGCTGCTCGCTATTCGCTGCTCGCTGCTCGCTGCTCGCGTTGCCCACACGAAACGTCGAGGAGCCAGCAAAAAACCATCAGCCATCCCATCCCAACTCCCGTGAGCACGCTCGTGCCGCTGCGCTGAGTTCACGTCCGACAGCGGGGATCGCTGCGGCCGGGAGCGAACGCGGATCGCCGGCGAGGCCGAAAGCGGCGATGGGGTGGCCGTGGCGGTCGTGGATCGGCGCGCCGATGCGGTGGAGATGCGGATCGAGGGCCACGGTGTAGCCCTCATGGTCGAGGTCGGCCAGGGCCTGGGCGATGGTCGCGTCGTCCGGCAGGGGATGGCCACCGGGGTAGCCCTCGGGCCGGTCTGACCGCCAACGGTGGCGATCGGGCAGGAACCAGCCCCAGGGGTAGGCACGCAGATGTGGCGTACGACGGCCGGGGCTCTGCATCGAATGCGCCTCGTCCTGCACCACCCGGTCGAGACAGGCCAGCTCGCCGTCGGCGAACCAGACCAGGATCACCGTATGCCCCGTGGCCCGCGCCGCCGAGATCAGGTGCGACCGCGCACAACGCCGTAGCCGCTCCGGACCCGGTGCGGGAGCCGTGAGCGCGGCCATGCGGGGGCCGAGGCGATACAACCGACCGTCGTGCGCGAGATAATCGGCGGCCTTGAGGCCGGCCACCAGCCGGGTGGCGGCGGCGTTGCTCACGCCGAGGTGCTGCGCGATGGCGGTGTAGCTCGCTCCTGCCTCGGAGCTGGCGAGAAACTCGAGCAGCCGCAGGCCACGATCGAGAGCGCGGGGGAGTTCTTCCATGTGCCCAGATTAGGCTCAATTTTGTTCCCGGCAATCATTTTCCATTGCATATGCCGCATGGCTCTCAGAGTGGAGCCCAAGGAGCAGCCCCATGGATCCTTCGCTGAGCGCAGAAGCCCGTACCATCAACCGCCGCCTCTTCGGCCAGATCCGCCTGACCATCCCCTCGGTGCTGGCGACCGACGAGACCTTCGCCTTGCGGGTGACCGTATTCGATCCGACCGCCATGCCGGATGCCGATTTCACCGGCGAGCTGCTCTTCGCGCCGTCGCCTGGCATCGACGGGTTGCCCGCGCGCTTGCGCATCGGGAGCGGTGATGGCGGGACCGCCCGGATCGAAGGGCTGCGTGCCACCGGTGCGCCAGTGGCACGGGTACTGGCCAGCCTCGACGGGGCCCAGCTGTACTCCAACCCGGCCTGGGTCAGCGACGATCCCCCCTACCGCATCTTCTGGGGCGATCTCCACGTCCACACCACCGCTTCGACCTGCCAGCAGTGGGCCTGCAAACCACCGCAATTCGCCTACGCCTACGCTCACGAGGTATCCCATCTCGATTTCTGCGCCGCCGCGGACCACCTGCGCGGACTCGCGCGCGACGCCGAGCGCTGGCCGGTGCTGCAGCAGCTCGCCCGGCGCTACAACCTGCCCGGCAGCTTCGTCGCCTTCCTCGCTTTCGAGAGCTCGCACCGCACCGGCATGGGCGGCGATAACAACGCCTACTACCTCGGCGACGATGCGCCGTATTTCTGGCGCGAACGCGAAGACATGTACGGCATCAAACCGGCAGTGCCGCTCGAAGACCTGTGGGCCTTCCTGCGCGAAACCGGCCAGTCCTTCTTCACCGCGCCCCACCACACCACCCGCGACGGCAAATACCGCACCTTCGACTGCGACACCTACGACGAGCAGGCCGAACCGCTGTTCGAGATCTACTCCGCCTGGGGCTCGTCCGAACGGCCCGGTAACCGTTATCCGCTCGCCCAGGGCAACACCGCAGAGCGGGCCTACTTCACCGATGCGCTCACCCTCGGCTGTCGCTTCGGCGTAATCGCCTCCTCCGACGACCACACCACCATGCCTGGCGGCGAGAGCCGCAACTGGGGCTCGCCCTGGGGTCCGGCCGCGGCCCAGGGCTATCACCATATGGGCCTGGCCGCGGTACGTGCCCCGGAGCTCAGCCGTCCGGCACTGTTCGCGAACCTGCGCGCGCGCAATTGCTACGCCAGCACCAGCGAGCGCAGCCTGGTCGACTTCAGCTGCGAAGGCGTCGGCATGGGCCAGGCGATCGCGGTCACCGCGGGCGATGCGCTCACGCGCGAACGCCGGTTCGAAGTCGCCCTGAGCCTGGGCCGTCACGCCCTGGTCGACGTGGTGCTGATGCGCGGCGCTACCGAACTCGCTCGCCAGAGCCTCGCCTACGATCGCGATGTCGAGGCCATCGACCGCCTGGTGTTCACCGACAACGATCCGATCGCCGAGGTGGCCATCCGCGGAGCGCGCCATCACCCGGACCCCTTCGTGGTCTATTATCTGCGCCTGGAGACCCGCAGCGGTCACACCCAGTGGAGCAGTCCGATCTGGTTCGACTGCGACTGAGTCACCGCGAACCGCAGCCTCCGGCCCCGGCGAAAACCGCCGGACGCCGCGCCCGCCACGGGCTCAGTCCGGCAACGGCTCGAGCCCCGGCGGCAGAAACCGGGCCAGATCGGCCGGCGGCGGGGCCATCACCCTCAGCACGGAGCCATCCGGATGGGGCAGGTCCAACCGCCAGGCGTGCAGCCCCTGCCGGGTCAACGCGCCGGCCGCATCCGGCAACCCCCATTGCGCTTCGCGGCCGTAGAGCGCATCGGCGAGGCAGGGATGGCCGAGATCGGCGAGGTGGACGCGGATCTGGTGGGTGCGGCCGGTGTGGATCCGCACCTCGAGCACGCTGAAACCCCGAGAGCGAGCGCGGACGTGGAATTCCGAATGCGCCGCGCGGCCGCCGGGCGTGTCGTCGGGGCAGACCTGGCGCTTGCGGAAATCGCGTCGAGAGCGAGCGAGCCACCCGCGATGCGCGAAGTAGTCCGCCTGCGGCTGACCGTGGACCAGCGCGAGGTAGCGCTTGCCGACCCGGCGCTCGCGGAAGGCATCCTGGCAGGCCGCCTGGGCCGCCGGGGTCTTGGCCACCGCCATCACTCCGCTGGTGTCGGCGTCGAGGCGGTGGATCAGCAGCGGCGCCCAATCGCCGGCCGCTTGCGCATACGCGAGCAGACCGCCGAGCAGCGTGCCGCGGATGTGGCCGATGGCCGGATGGACGACCACGCCGGGCGGCTTGTCGAGCACCAGCACCGCTTCGTCTTCGTGCAGGATGCGCAGGTCCATCGGCTCGGGAACCACATCGAGCGCGGGGACCTCCGCGACCTCGAGGGTGATGCGCTCGCCGCCGCGCAGACGATAGCCGGGCTTGGTGTGGCCAGGATCGACGCGGCAGCGACCGGCCTTGATACTGCGCGCGACCAGGGAGCGCGAACACCCCTCCAGCCGTGACTCGAGCCAGACATCGAGCCGCGTGCCGGCCGCATCCGCCTCAACCTCCAACTCGTGCAGCATCGCCGCAGCCTGCCGCACGCCAGGGCGACGACAAGGCCGGACGACAAGGCCGAGGCCCCTAACCGGCTGGCATGCCAGCGCGCTGCCGGTTTGCCTTGGTCGCCGCCCGTTCGGCTGGCATCATGGCCCGCGTGAGTACCGACGACCTGCTGATGATCCCCGAGCCCGGCGAGCGTGTGCTGCGTCACGTGGGCGACCGCCTCCACATCGAGCTGCGCACCGCCCGCCCGGGGACCGCGTTCCTGCGCACCACCATCGGTCGCGGCAGCAAACTGCTCGACCTGGCCACCGCCCCGGCCGAGCGCCAACGGCTGATGGCCGCCGCGGCCTGGCGCGATGTGCCCATGCGCCGCAGCGCCAAGGGCTGGGAGATCGATTTCACGCTGAGCGAATCGGGCTTCTTCCAGGCCAAGGCCTATCTGCGCGATGCCGACGGCCGCACCCACTGGCCGCTCGGCCGCGACCTGGGCATCAAGGTCCACCCCGGACGCTGGCGCAACGGCAACACCATCTACTGTGCATTCCCGCGCATGCTCGGGCCGAACAAACGCCTGCGCGTCTCGCGCAACGAGCTGTTCGAGGACCAGCTCGGTGTGCTCGACCGTCACGGGTACACCGTGATCCCCCCCTCCGGCAAACTCCGTGATGTCGCCCGCGCGGTGCCGCACATGGTCGATCGTCTCGGCTGCCGTATCGTCCATCTGCTGCCGGTCTCGCCCGTGCCGACCACCTACGCCCGCTTCGGTCGTTTCGGCAGCCCCTATGCGGCCCAGGATTTCACCGCCATCGATCCGGCTCTGGTCGAGTTCGACCAACGCACCACCGCCACCGACCAGTTCCACGAGCTGACCCACGCGGTCCACGCCCACGACGCCGCGGTCTTCCTCGACGTCGCCGCCAACCACACCGGCTGGGGCTCGGCGCTGCAGGAAGCCCACCCCGAATGGTTCGTCCGCAACGCCGATGGGACCTTCCACTCCCCCGGCGCCTGGGGCAACACCTGGGCCGACCTGGTCGAGCTCGATCACCGGGTGGTCGCGCTGTGGGACCACATCGCCGACGCGCTGTTGGTGTGGTGCCACCGCGGCGTGGACGGCTTCCGTTGCGACGCCGGCTACATGATCCCGACCCACGCCTGGCGCGCGATCACCGCACGGGTGCTCAAGCAGTTCCCCGAGACCGTATTCCTGCTCGAAGGCCTGGGCGGGCCGTGGGACGCGACCGAATCCCTGCTTACCGACGGCGGCATGCAGTGGGCCTACAGCGAGATGTTCCAGAACTACGATGCGCAGGACGTGGTCCCCTACGACCGCCACGCCATCGCCCAGAACCGGCGGATCGGGGTATTGGTCAACTACAGCGAGACCCACGACAACGACCGCCTCGCCGCGCGCGGAAGGACCTGGTCGCTGCTGCGCAACCGCCTCTGCGCGTTGACCAGCCACGCCGGCGCCTTCGGCTTCACCGCCGGGGTCGAATGGCTCGCCGACGAGAAACTCCTCGTCCACGAGGCCCGCGGGCTGCGCTGGGACAACCCCGAGAACATCGTCGACGAGCTCGCCGGCCTCAACCGGCTGCTCTGCGCCCACCCGTGCTTCCGCGAGGACGCCCGCTGCTACCAGCACTCGAGCAGCGATGAGGCGATCTACATCCTCGAGCGCGTCGGCGCCGGTGGCGAACGCGTGGTGGTGGTCGCCAACCTCGACGCCGAGTGCCATCAGCAACTGGTGCTCGACAGCGCCCTGCGACGCAAACTCGGCCCGGCTCCGGTCGACCTGTTGGGGCAGAAGGTGCCGCGCGCGCGCAAGCGCAGCGGCGAACGGCTCTCGCTGCGCCTGCCGCCGGGCCACTGCGCCTGCCTCAGCGCCCAGGAGTATCCCCTCGCCGACAACGGCGAGGATTACCGCCGGGCACGACTCCACCTCGACCGTGCGGTCACCAGTCTCGCCTACCGTTTCGAACCCGAGCAGATCGGCCCCTACACCTGGCGCGACCTCGCCGCGCTCTTCGCCCGCGACCCGGCCCGCTATCTCGCCGCCATCCTCAAGGTCGACGCAGATGCGTTGACCCACGATCCGGTCGCAGCGCTGAGGGCGATCATGGAGCAGGAGCCCCAACCCTACGGGGCGGTGGTGGTCTGGCGCGAGAAGGACCATCGCCGCCTGCTCTGCGTGCCCTGCGATCACTGGGTGCTGATCTGCGACGAGCACCCGTTCCGCGTCGACCGCGACGACGAGCACGCCCCCCTGCACGCGACCTCGGTGGAAACCGAACTCGGCCACGTGGTGGCGCTCCATCCGCATCGTCACGGCGGGGTCGCGCGTTTCACCATGGAACGCTACCACGTCACGCCGCATCGGATCCCCGCCCAACTCCGGCTGCTGCCGCCACGCCCGAACATCAACGCGCCGACACTCGGCACCGGGCGCTTCCTGTTGACCAACGCCCGCGGCGGCATGTGCCGTGTGGCCGCGGACATGGCGTCGATCACGTCGAAATACGATTGCATCCTCGCGGCCAACATCGATCCGCGCTGGCCGGTCGACCGCCACGTTTTCGTCAAACGCCTGCGCTGTTGGCTCGACACCGAGGGCTTCACCGTCCCGCTCGACGGCGCCTGCCTGCTCGAAAGCGATCAGGGCCCGCCGGCCGAATGGCGCTTCGCCGCCGAGGCCTGCGACGGCCGCAGCGTGCCGATCACCGCGACGATGGTCATGGTCCCCGAGCGCAACGCGGTGGTGGTCCGTTTCCGCCGCGAGAGCGAGTCCCCGCCCGGCCTCCCAGGCGTCGACGAGGGCAGCGCGGTGCGCCTGATCGTACGCGTGGATCTCGAGGACCGCAGCTTCCATCAGGAGACCGTGCGCAGCCACGCGGCCGAGGCGCATTTCCGCGACCATTGCACCGCGCACGACCACGGCTTCACCTTCGCTCCGGCCGCCGATCGCACGCTCGCGGTCGGCTTTGCTGGCGCGGACTATCATCCGCAAGAGGAGTGGTCGGTCGACATCCCCCACCCGGTCGAAGCCAGCCGCGGCCAGCGCGGCACCGGGGACGCCTGGTCACCGGGCTGGTTCGCCCACGACCTCGCGCCGGGCGAAGAGGCGACGCTGGTGCTCGACGCCGAAGACACCCCCGCCGATGAACTCGCCGGCGCCTTCCTCGCCGCGGCCGACGTGGCGGCCAACGCCGCCGCTCAGAGCCGCGCGCGCGACCCGCTCGCGGCCACCCTCGCCGCGGCCCTGCCGGCCTACGTGGTCGAACGCGAGGGCGGGCGCACCGTCATCGCCGGCTATCCCTGGTTCCTCGACTGGGGGCGCGACACCTTCATCTGCGCCCGCGGCCTGCTCGCCGCCGGTTGGTCAGAGGAAGTCCTCGCGATGCTCGCCACCTTCGGCGCCTACGTCGAGCACGGCACCCTGCCCAACTGCATCCACGGCGAGGATCTCGGCAACCGCGACACCTCCGACGCGCCGCTCTGGTACGCGCTGGTCGTCGAGGAAGCCGCCGCGCTCCACGGACCCGCAGTACTCGAACGCCCGGTCGCCGGCGCGGCGGAGAACCTCGACGCGGTCTGTCGCGCCATCGCCCTTGGCTATCGCGACGGCACCCCCAACGGCATCCGGCTCGACCACGCCAGCGGGCTGATTTTCAGCCCGGCCCACTTCACCTGGATGGACACCAATTATCCCGCCGGCACGCCGCGCGAAGGCTATCCGATCGAAATCCAGGTGCTGTGGATCCGGCTGCTGCGTCGTCTGATTGCCTCGGGCGACACGCAGTGGGAGGAGCTCTGCGCGCTAGCCGAACGGTCGCTGATCGATCATTACTGGGCCCCCGAGCGTGGCCACCTGGCCGATTGCATCAACGCGCGGCCCGGCCAACCGGCCGCGGCGGGCACCATCGACGGTGCGCTGCGCAGCAACTGCATCTTCGCCGTCTCCCTCGGCGTGGTCACCGGCACCATCGCCCGCCGCACCATCGCCGCCGTCGCCGACCATCTGGTGGTCCCCGGGGCGTTGCGCAGCCTCGCGCCGCTGCCGGTGAGCGTCCCACTGCCGATCCGCGGTCCCGGCGGCAGACTGCTCAACGATCCACACCGCCCCTACTGGGGCCGCTATCAGGGCGACGAAGACACCAGCCGCAAGCCCGCCTATCACAACGGCACCGCCTGGACCTGGCCCTTCCCCTCCTTCTGCGAGGCCATGGCACGGGCCTGGAGCGACGACCCGGACGCGCACGAGGCGGCGATCGGCTACCTTGGCAGCAGCGCCGATCTGCTGCGCACCGGCTGTCGCGACCACCTGCCGGAGATCCTCGATGGTGACGCACCGCACCACCAACGCGGCTGCGACGCCCAGGCCTGGGGCGCAACCGAAGCCCTGCGGGTCTGGCTCGCCCTCACCGACGAGGATTGAGGGTTCTATCAGAGGGGGCGCTGCCCCCTCGCGCGCTCACGCGCGTCCCAGCCGCGCTTGCTCCTCGCTTCGCTGCGGGGCTGCGCTTGCGCTGCGTCGGCCCGGTGGCGCCACCGGGGCCGGCTATCGCTGCGCGATGCCGCCTCCGCTCTTCGGCCCATTTTCGGCGGAAAACCGGGCTCTGTCGGCCGCTGGGGGGGCCCATGACCCCCTCGGCGACGCGCTGATCAGGCAGACCATGAGCCCGCATCCCGCATGGGATTTCGTCGCAAGAGGATGCAGCGTGCTGGTGCGCACGGTGCTTCGCGACCGAGGCCGACCGGAGCAGAGCAGCGCTCCATGAGGATCGGCCAAGGGAAGTGCCGTGATGGCTGTGCGATGGGGCCTTGCAGCAGGAAGCTCAGGAGGGATGTGGGCCAGGGACGAAGGGCACGCCCGGCGCCGCGACCAGACGGATGAGGTCGTAAGCCGGCTCCTCGTAGGGATGGGCCTCGCGCAGCGCCGCGATCACCGCCGCCGCGTCCTCCTCGCGCACCAGCGTCTCGATGCGCAACTCCTCGACCCGGCTCACGCCGCCCTGAGCCCCGACGGCTGGATCGCTGCCCGCGAGCGGGCGGAACTGCCCCGTACCGCTGCACTGCCAGCAAGCCTGGCCGTAATTGCCGATCCGCCCAGCGCCGACAGCGAATATCGCCTGCTTGACCCGCTCGGTGGCCTCAACGGGCACGTACAGACACAGCTTGAGCATGGGGGCTCCTCTCCGAGCCACAGCAGAGGGCGGGGCGGGCGCAGCGCAAGCGTGGGTGCCGACGGTGCGCACGCGCCCAGCTCCCTCAGCCGGGCAGATCCGTTTCGTCGGCCCGCAGTTCGCCGAGCACCAGATAGCCGGTTTCCGGCGGGCGCACGCTCACCACCAGCCCCCCCTCGCCATCCGGCTCACCGGCGACCACCGCGCCACTGACGCATTCAACGAAACGATGGCCGGCCGCGAGATCGGCGTCCAGACACAGCTGGAGCCGGGTGCAGCCCGGCGGCGTGAAAGCGAAGATCAGCAGCCGCCCGTCGGCATATCCGTGGCACAGATCGACGAAGCCGTCGCCGGAAGCCTCCGCCTGCGCGACCGCCCGTACCGCCGGCCGGATGCCAGCCGCATCGGCGATCAGCCGTAGCAGCTGCTCGAGCCCCGGATTGGCCGCGCGCAGATAGGCATCACCCAGATGGCTGCCGACCGCGATCAGCCGCCCGGCGCCGATCGCGACCTCACTGAGCAGCGAGCCATCATCGTGTTCGGCGTGGCTCACCGCGTCGCGCTCGCACTGCAACGGCACGCTCCACTGCGCCGCGTCGAGCGCCAGCCGCTCGCCCCGCCAGTTGACGATCATGGGGTCGACCACCTCGCGGCGGCCAACCTCGCGCACCCCGGCCAGCCCGGCGCAAAACCGCTCCGCCGGCGGCAACAGGATGCCATCGGTGGTCCAGGCACCGCACTCGGCCTCGCATAACAGGGTGCCGCCGCGATCGACGAATGCCGCCAGCCGCCGCCGCGCTAAAGTGTCGAGCACGCTCGCACGCGGCAAGATCACCAGGTCGAGCTCCGCGAGCACGTCAAGATGCGCCTCCTCGACCACCACGTAGGGCAGACCCGCGTGCAACAGCGCGCGGCAGTAGCCGGCCAGCGCATCGGCCACCGTCCGTGCACTGCCGTCCATCGACCAGACGTGATAATAACTCCAGGGCCCGAACCACACGCCGATCCGGCCCGACGCTGGAACGTAGGCGGCGAGCAGGCGCCGATGCCGGTCGAGCAGCCGCCGCGTCGCGCGCATCGCCGCCAGACGCTCCTCGGCCTGGCCATCGTCGCCGACCAGGCCGAAGCCGCCGGCCTCGCGGCCGAAGACCTCGTCGCGCCAGCACCAGAACAGCACCGCCGCGGCGCCCCGGGCAATGCCCTGCCACACCCAGCGCTGTTGGCTGCGGGCGTCGACCGGGGCGAACAGCTCGAAACCACGCACCGAACGGCCACCCTGCAGCTCGCTCAGCCACAGCGCCGGCCGCCGCTCGCTGCCGGCGACCGCGCCGGCGGCGTACTGCAGCCGCGCGGCGAAGGTGGCGTCGTCCATGTCGAACCAACGCGGGAAACTGCTCACCCCGACGCCATCGAAGGTCTCGGCGAAGGCCCAGTCGTTGCCGCGATCCAGACACTGCAGCCGACCACGATTGCCGGCGTACAGCGGGCTGGGATCGCCTCCGTGCAGCGTTACCGGCCGGCCGGGATCGTGCGCGCGGATGAGCTCGCAGCGCGCTGCCGCATGGCGATCGGCGCGCACGGTGAGGAAATGCATGAAGGCCATGTGCTCGGTGAACGGATGGCCCGGCGTGCGACCGGGGCGGACGTCCTGCCAGCAGGCGTAGCGCCGCGACCAGGCCGCATTGAGCGCGGCGAGCGAACCGAAGCGCTCGCGCAGGAAGGCGTGGAAGGCAGCCAACGTGTGCGGGCAGTAGCAGACCAGGTCCTCGGCGGCCACGTTCCACCGCAGCTCGTTCCAGGCATCCCATGCAGCCAGATGCCCGACCCCGGCATAGCGCCCGGCGGTGGTGGCGAGGAAGCGCGCCATGCGCTCCCATACGCCCGGGTGATCGCTGCAACCGCCGGGGGTCAGACCGAAGTGACACTCGCGCCGCGCGGTACTGACCACGCGCTGCCCCCGCGCGGTGACCAGCTCGCTCTCGGGCGCTTCGCGGTGGATCCATAACGGCTGGATCTCGGCGATGGTGCTCAGCACCACCTGGAGGCCGACCGCGCCGGCGAGCTCGATCAGCTCGTCGTAGTCGTCGAACACGAAACGCCCGGGCTCGGGCTCGACCCAGGCCCACAAAACCCAGAACTGCACCGTGTCGAGCCCGGCATCGCGCATCCGCGCCAGGTCCTCGCGCCAGTGGCGCCGGGCGGGAAAGGGCGCGCGGTAGTATTGGGTCCCGAGCAGCATGGCGCCTTCCAAGCCGCGACCCCGCGGCCGAGGGTCGCGGGGTCGTCACAGTAGCCGGGGAGGGACTCGAACCCTCACGCCCTCGCGGGCATCGGATTTTGAATCCGACGCGTCTGCCAATTCCGCCACCCGGCCGGGCAGGGAGCAGAGGCTAGGTCGCGCATTGATTCGCGCAAGCCATGAGGATGCTGCAGCCATGAGCTCACTCGACGACGTCCAGGTCCGCTTCCTCGAACTGCTGGTCGCGCGCCAGGCGCTGCGCTTCGGCTCGTTCACTCTCAAGAGCGGTCGCGCCAGCCCCTACTTCATCAACACTGGTTGTTTCCATCACGGCGGCGATCTGGCCGCCATCGGCAGCTGCTACGCGGCGGTTCTCCACCAACGCCTCGGATCGGACATCGATGTCGTCTTCGGTCCGGCCTACAAGGGCATCCCGCTGGCGCTGGCCACGGCCCAGGCCTACGAGGAGCTGGTCGGCCGACCGGTCGGCTGGACCTTCGACCGCAAGGAGGCCAAGACCCACGGCGATAGCGGCGGCTTCGTCGGCGCCCCCCTCGCCGCCGGCGCCCGGGTGGCGATCGTCGACGACGTGATGACCGCCGGCACCGCGCTGCGCACCAGCCTGGCCAAACTCGCCGACTGCGCCATCACCGTGGCCGGCGCGGTGATCAGCGTCGATCGCCAGGAGCGCGGTCAGGGCGACCGGCCGGCGACCGAGGAGATCGCGGCCGAATACGGCATTCCGGTGCAGGCGATCATCACCATCGATGAAGCCGTCGCCTACCTCGCCGAGCACAGCGTCGCCGGCGAACCGCCGCTACCGGCCGAGGAGGTCGCGCGGATCCGCGCGCATCGCACCGCCGCCTCCGGCGGCTGAGCGCGCCGCCCGGGGCTCAAGCCGGCGCAAACTGGTCCTTGCCGACGCGGCACACCGGACAGAAGAAATCGTCGGGCAGATCGGCGACCGGCGTGCCCGGGGCGATACCCTGCTCACTCACGCCGGCGGCCGGGTCGTAGATCCAGCCGCAGACCGTACAGCGGGCGCACTGCGCGCCGGCCGTGGTTGGGGTGGGCGCGCTCGCCACGGACCCGCCCGGCACGCCGGCCGTCTCGCCCTGCAACGCCGCGCCCACTTGCTCGCCGAGCTGCTCACAGGCCGTGAGCGTCGCGTCGTCGGGAACGTAGATCGTCCGCAGCGGATCATCGACCAGCTGCACGCCCATGCCCTGCATTGCGGCGGCGACCTGTTCGGTCCCGCCGCTGCTCCAGCCGTAGGAACCGAACACCGCGCCCACCAGGTTGCGCGGCTGCAGGCCGGTGAGATAGCACAGCACGTCGGCGACCAGCGGCAGTTGCTGCTTGTTGAGCGTGGAGGTGCCGATGATCAGCGCGCCGGCATCGAGAACGTGCGTCGCCACATCGCTGCGATGGCTCTGCGCCAACGGCATCAACTCGATGTGACGCAGCCCGCGCGCGCGCAGGCCTTCGACCACCGCGTGGGCCATGCGATCGGTGCTGCCCCACATGGTGTGATAGCAGACCACGACCTTGTCGGTCGGCTCCTGCGCGGCCCATTGCCGGTATTTGGGGAGGATCCACGCGCCGCCGTCGCGCCACAACGGACCGTGGTCGGGGGCGATCATCGCCACCGGCAGCTCGAGCGATTCGAGCCGGGTGACGGTGCGGCCGACCAGGGTGGCAAAGGGCAGAAGGATGTTGGCGAAGTACTTCGCTGCCTCGTAGGCCACCACCCCCTGCTCGAGCTCATCGGCGTAGCGCTCGTTGGAGGCCAGGTGCATGCCGAAGCCGTCCTGGCTGAAGAGGATGTTCGCCCCGGTGAGGTAGGCGAACATGCTGTCCGGCCAGTGCAGCATCGGCGTGTTGATGAAACGCAGGCTGGTGCGGCCGAGTGCGAGCGTACCGCCATCCTCGACCGCGATGAGCTCACAATCGGGAGTCAGACCGTGCGCCGCGAGCGCCTTGACGCCGTTGCGTGAAGCGTAGACGCGTTGCGGGCGCACCTGTTCGACCACGCCCGGCAGACAGCCAGAGTGGTCCATCTCCGCGTGCAGCGAGACAATCTGGTCAATGCGCGCAGGATCGATGATAGAGGCGATCCGCGCCAGCAGCTCGTCCTGGAATGGCGCGCGCACGGTGTCGATCAGGGTGACGGTTTCGTCGACGATCAGAAAAGCGTTGTAGGTGGTGCCACGGCCGGTCTGGTAACCATGGAATTCCCGCAGGCCCCAATCGACCGCGCCGACCCAGTAGACCTGGTCGCTGATCTGCTCAGCGGCAAAAACACTCATGACGCCTCCTTCAGCGGGGGCGCTGCCCCCTCGCGCCTTCGGCGCGTACCCGGGTCGGGGTTCGCGACCCACGGCCGCGTTTTCGGCGGGCCGGCGGCCCCTTCTCTCTCAAAACCACCCCGCGGTCGGCCGACCCGTGTAGCCAACGATCTTGCCGTTCGCAGCCGGTGTCCAGCTTTGCGGGGCCCGGCACGCCGAGGCACCCCTCACAAATCCGCAACCCCGGCCCGCCAGCGACCGGAGCCCGGCCTGGCCGGGCGACCGGCAGAGCGGTGGTTTCCGCCTGCAGCCCACCCCATGGCAGAAGGCAGGCGGATACCGACGCGGCTCACTCGGCCGCGGAGCCCGCATCCGCCGGGGTGGCTGCGGCCAGGTCGCGATCGAGCATGAACAAGGCCGGACCGGACTCGCCGGTCAGCGCGACCTGGTCGACCAGCTCCTGTGCCGTCTCCTCTTCCTCGACCTGTTCGTTGACGAACCACTGCAGGAAGCTCTCGCCGGCGTGATCACCCTGCTTGCGGCAGGTGTCGACCAGCGCATCGATGCTGGCGGTGATCTTCTGCTCGTGCTCGAGCGCGCCGTCGGCCGCCGCGTGGACGCTGTCCCAGTCGACCGGCGGGGCGTCGATCGCGGCCAACTTGACGGTGCCCCCGCGCGCCTGGATGAAGCCGAAGATCTTCTCGGCGTGGACCACCTCTTCATCGGCGTTGCGCTTCATCAGCGCCGCCATGCCCTTCAAACCCTTGCGGTCGAGGTAGGCTGACATCGCCAGGTAGAGGTAGGACGAATAGTATTCCTTGTTGAGCTGATCGTTGAACGCGTCGTTGATCGCCGGCTTCATCATGGGGGACTCCTGCGCTGGAGGATGGGGGAGACGCCGGCGCGCACCGCACGTCGAGCGATTTCTTAGCGTGCCACGCCGGATGCCTCAAGCGGCATTCGTGCGCGTGTGCTCGCGTACGCACCGGGCATGAACGTGTCGCGCAGAGTACCGCCACCGCCACGCGGCTGTTTGCTCCTGTCTAATATCAGAGGGGACAGCGCCCCCTCTGAAGTCTAAGCTGGGCCTCCGCCCACAACCCAAGGGTTGCGAGCATAGGGCTCCGGCCCACCTTTCTGCAAGGCCGACAGCCCTGATGGTAACAGGGGTTGCCATCGCCACCGGGGGCGCCCACAGTCGGTAGCGCCGCCCGGTGCCGCTGAATCACCAGACACCGCCGCCGATGGGAGGAGGACCCATGAGCGACACGCCGCCGCCGCTGCGCGTGCTCACGCAACACGGGGCTTCCGACCTCGGCGACGAACCGGCCGGCCCCTGCCAGGTTGTGATCTTCGGCGCCTCGGGCGATCTGGCGCATCGCAAGCTGCTCCCGGCACTGTTCCAACTCCATCGCGACGGCCTGTTGCCGCCGTGCTTCCGCATCCTCGGTTTTGCGCGCACGCCCAAGACCCCGGCCGACTACGCCGCCGAGATCGCCACATCGCTCTGCGACACCGCGCGCGTCCAGCCGGTCGACGCGGCGGAGCGCGATGCCTTCGCCGCGATGATCGATTACCATACGGGCCAGTATGACGACCCGGACTCCTTCCGCGCGCTGGCCGCACACCTCGCCGAACACGATTGCGAACAGGAACTCGGCGGCAACCGGCTGTTCTACCTCTCGACTCCGCCGGCGGTCTACCCCCAGATCCTGCGCAACCTGCACGCAGCCGGACTGCTGGCCCAGGACCAGGGGCGTTGGGCCCGGGTGGTGATCGAGAAGCCCTACGG
Organism: Planctomycetota bacterium; assembly: GCA_041641915.1. Classification (GTDB taxonomy): domain Bacteria; phylum Planctomycetota; class UBA11346; order UBA11346; family UBA11346; genus SLQH01. The sequence continues at coordinate 3,366 of JBEPXK010000009.1, read as the reverse complement.
CCACGACCTGGACAGCGCACGCGAGCTCAACGCGGTGGTCGAATCGTGCATGGACGAGAGCCAGGCCTTCCGCATCGACCACTATCTCGGCAAGGAGACGGTGCAGAACATCCTGGTGTTCCGCTTCGCCAACGCGATCTTCGAGCCGTTGTGGAACCGGACCCACATCGATCACGTCCAGATCACCGCGGCCGAGACCGGCGGCATCGGCGGCCGGGCCGGCTTCTTCGACCGCGCGGGGACGATCCGCGACTTCGTCCAGAACCACCTGCTCGAGATGCTGTGCCTGGTGGCGATGGAACAGCCGGTCGACTTCGGCGCCGCCCCGATCCGCGACGAGAAGGTCAAGGTGCTGCGGTCGCTGCGCCGGATCCCGGCTGCGGCCACCGCCAATTCGCTGGTGGTCGGGCAGTTCGACGGCTATCGCGCCATCGACGGCGTCGACCCCGACTCGCGCACCGCGACCTTCGCCGCGCTCAAGCTCCACGTCGACAACTGGCGCTGGCAGGGCGTGCCGTTCTACCTGCGCGCCGGCAAGCAGCTCGCCGCGCGGGTCACCGAGATCAACATCCATTTCCGCCAGATCCCCTTCTGCCTCTTCGGCCAGGAGGAGGTCTGTCAGCGACTGAATCCCAACGTGCTCACCCTGCGGATCCAACCCGACGAGGGCATCCGCTTGCGCTTCGGCTGCAAGACTCCGGGCGACACGACCGCGGTCTCGGACGTGTTGATGGATTTCAGCTACGCCCGAGCCTTCGGCCAGAGTCCGCCGGAGGCCTACGAACGCCTGATCCTCGACGCCCTGCGCGGGGAGGCAGCGCGGTTCTCGCGCAGCGACGAGGTCGAGGCGGCCTGGCGGGTGGTCGATCCGCTGCTCGCGGCTAGCGAAGGGGATGCCGCCTTCCCGTTGCATGCATACGCCCACGGCGGCGATGGCCCGCTGGCCGCAGCCGAGCTGGTGCGTGCCGCCGGACACGCCTGGGATCCGATCGGATGACGCGATGACCGAGCTTCACGTCCACCCCACCGCCGAACTGCCCAGCATCGCCGCACAACGCATCTGCGCCGAACTCGACGCCTGCCTCGCCGATGGCGGTACCGCCTCGTTGTGCCTTGCCGGTGGCGGCACCTACGGGCCGGTCTACCGCGAGCTGGCGCGACAGGCCCAGCTGGACTGGTCGCGGGTCGAGATCTGGTTCGGCGACGAACGCTGCGTGCCGAGCGACGACCCCGCCTCCAATTACCACATGGCACGGCAGACGCTGCTCGACCCGGTGGCAATCCCCGCGGAGCGGGTGCACCGGATGCACGGCGAGGACCCCGACCGCGACGCCGCCGCCCGCGCCTACGCCGCCGCGCTGCCGCCCCGGCTCGACCTGCTGCTACTGGGCATCGGCTCCGATGGCCACACCGCCTCGCTGTTCCCCGGCTCGGCCGCCCTCAGCGCCGAAGCGCGGGTGGTGGCGGTCACCGGCCCCAAGCCGCCGCCGCAGCGCCTGACCATCACCCCCCCGGTGATCGCGCTCGCCCGCCGGGTGATCGTGGTCGCCGCTGGCGAGGGCAAGGCGGAGGCGGTCGCGGCGACACTCGCCCCCACCGGCAATCTCGCGCGCACCCCGGCGCGCTGCGCGCGCCATGGCTGCTGGCTGGTCAGCGAGCGGATCGCGCCGCGCTGAACGCCGCGGCTTCGTCCAGCACGCCAGCCGTACGCCTGGCATAGGCAGCAAGGTCGAAGTGCGCCGCCACCCCCGCGCGCCCCTGGCGCGCGAGCCGCGAGCGCGCCGTCGGATCGCTGAGCAGCACGCCAAGCGCGTCGCGCAGCCCGTTCGGATCGGCCGCAGGATAGACCACGCCGTTACCGCTCTGCCTCAAGATCTCGGGAAACGGCGGGGTATCGGGCTGGACCACCGGCACACCGGTCGCGGCGGCCTCGAGCAGGAACAGGCCGTAGCCCTCGGGGTCGCGCGCGGGGGTGCTGAGCACCGTACACCCGGCGAGGAACCGCCGCTTGTCCTCGCGCCGACGCGCGTCGCGCAACCGCACATCGCGCAGGCCGCCGGCGTGCTTGATGCGCCGCAGCTGGGTACGGATGTAGGGCAGGTCACTGCCGAGCCAACCGCCGGCGAGGTGTAGCTGCAGCCGAGCGAAGCGCGGCTGGCGCCGTAGATCCAACCAGGCGTCGACCAGCAGGTCCAGGCCCTTCATCGGGCACAGGCGCGATAGGAAGCCGACCGCCGCAGCCGGGGGTTCGCCCGCACGTGGCGGGAAATCATCGACCTCCAGGCCGATGTGCACCACGTGGACCCGCTGCGGATCGAGCGCCAGCCGGCGGATCATCAGCTCACGATAATAGCTCGATACGGTGATGAACGCGGCGACGTGGTGGCAGCCGGCGGCCATGGCCCGCCAGCAGCGCGAACGCCAGGGCGGCGGCATGGCGTCGAGGAAACCGCTCTCGCCCTGCAGCTGGCAGACCACCGGCACCCCCAAACCGCGGGTCAGTGGCTCGGCCAGGCCGATGAGCAACGAGCTCGCGAGCACGACCACATCCGGCCGCGCGCCGCCGGTGAGGAAGCCGAGCAGACGCGCGACCTCCTTGGCCTGATGCCCGTGCTCGCCGAGGAGCATCGAGTGGGTCAGCGCGCCGAGGTCGCGGTTGTTGGTCATGCCCGACATCCGCCCCGCCGCCTCGAGCAGGCGCGGATGGTCGAGCAGGCGGTCGAGCCAGCGCGGGGAATGGCGGAAGATGCCGAGCTTCTGCTGCAGATAGACGTTGACCCCGCCGAAGAAGATCGGCGCATCGCCCGCGGCCAGGCCGGTGTCGGCCTGCACCGGCAGGTAGAGCGGCACGATGCTCGCCTGATGACCGGTCGCGTTCAGGCCCTTGACGACGATGTTGTCGCGCAGGCAGTTCTCGCAGTAGAAATTGTCACCGGTACCGGGGGTGATGTAGAGGATCCGCATGTTTCGAACGCCTTCCTCCTGCGCCCCGTCGGTTACCGTCGCCGACTCCGCCGTCAAAGGGTGGAGCGTACTGCATCCTGCATCGCGTGCGGGGCGGACCAGAGCACAGCAACACTCGCAGGAGCCCGGCCTGGCGGGCCGAGCACCGGGATGGCAGCGCGGTACATCCTTGCAGCAGAAGTCCCATGCGGGATGTGCCGGCTGCGGGCTACTCCTCGACCGGCGAGAACTCGTCCTTGCCGACACCGCAAAGCGGGCAAAGGAAGTCGTCGGGAACATCCTCCCACGCGGTCCCCGGCGCGACGTCGGCTTCGGGGGCGCCCTGTTCCGGGTCGTAGACCCAGTTGCAGATGTTGCAGACGTACTTGGTCATGCCCTGCTCCTCATTGGCATTGGGATTCT
>JBEPXK010000008.1:0-18720 GCA_041641915.1 Planctomycetota bacterium | reverse complement strand
GCTCGACCTGATCGGTGGCAGTTCCTACCTGTGGCACTGGAAGCATGGGGTGTTCCATCACACCTACCCCAACGTGAGCGGGCAGGATGGCGATGTGGAGCTGGGCGTACTCGGTCGGCTCACCCCCCACCAACGGCGTCGGGCGCATCACCGCTGGCAGCACGCCTACATCTGGCCTCTCTATGGGATGCTGGCCATCAAGTGGCACCTGTACGACGACTTTCACGATCTCATCGTGGGCCGTATCGGGAGCCAGCACATTCCCCGCCCCAAGGGCAGGGACCTGGCGCTCCTTGTCGGCGGCAAGCTGGTATTCTTCGCCCTTGCCTTGGGCATCCCGATGCTCATGCACGCACCGTGGGTCGTGGCGACCTACTACGGCATCAGCGCCATCGTGTTGGGGATGACGCTGAGCCTGGTGTTCCAACTCGCCCACTGTGTGGAGGAGGCCGAGTTTCCTCTTCCCGCCCCGGATACGCACCGCCTGCAGCGGCCGTGGGCCGTGCACCAGGTGGAAACGACCGTGGATTTCCTGCGCCACAGTCGGGTGGCGGCCTGGCTCCTGGGGGGGCTGAACTTTCAGATTGAGCATCACCTGTTTCCACGCATCTGCCACGTCAACTACCCGGCACTGTCGCCGATCGTCGAGCAAACCTGCCGGGAGTTCGGCATCCGCTATGACGAGCACAGGGCGCTGTGGGCCGCCATCGCTTCACACACCCGGTGGTTGCGCCGGATGGGCATGTGTGTCCGTGTTCCGGCCTGAAGGCCCCACACGAGGTCGCACGTGTTGAGAGCGCTGTTGCGCCGATTGATCCCCGATTTCCATTCCGTGCCAGACACGTCCGTGCCGGGGGCTCGCTCTTTGCCAGGGGCCGTTTTCACGATCGAACAACTGGAATTGCATGCCCGGGAACTGGCCGTCTTGCATACCATCCGTTCCCGCCGGGGTGGCGACCACCTCCTGGGACGACTGGCCGACTCGGAGCGCGTGATCGCGCGGTGCCACGAGCACATGTCCGAGGCGCACGCCGCCGGGCGGCGGCTGACACCGGCCGCTGCTTGGCTGTTCGATAATCACTATCTCATTGAGGAACAAGTCTACCTCGCACGGAAACACTTCCCGCGAGGATACAGCCGCCAACTGCCAAGATTGGCGAGCGGGTCTTCGGCGGGGCTGCCGAGGGCCTACGACGCGATGCTCGGCTTCATCGATCATGTCGATGGCCGCGTCGAGGACGAGTCGCTGGCCAGATACGTGGCCGCCTATCAGTCGGTAACCCGTCTGACGTTGGGAGAGCTGTGGTCGGTGCCCATCATGCTGCGGCTGGCCCTGATCCACGACCTTCGCCGCATCGCCTTGCGAATGATCTGGCAGTACAGGGAACGGGAAAGCGCTTTGGCGTGGGCACAGCGCCTGGACGCATCTTCGGACCGCCCGGAGGATGCCCTGTTTGCGCTTGCGGAAATGGTGCGTGATCACCGAACGCTTTCGACGCCGTTTGTTGCTCAATTCACGCAGGCCCTCCAGGGCCGACGTGCGACCGGGGCCTTCGTGCTGGCTTGGCTCGATCAAAGGCTGGCCGAGCAGGGCCAGACGACCGAGGAAGCCGTTCGCGCGGAAAGCCACTTTCAGGCTGCAGACCAGACCTCGATGGAGAACTGCATCGCCAGTCTGCGGGCCGTCAACGCCACCGAGTGGAGCCGGTTCGTGGAGGCCAGCAGTGCCACCGAGGCCATCCTCAGGGACGATCCCGCGGGCATGTATGGCCAGATGGACTTTGCCACCCGCGACGCGTACCGGCACGTGGTGGAGGCCACCGCCAGGCGCTTGCGCACGGACGAGGAGCATGTGGCGCGAACGGCGGTGGCGCTATCCGCCGGCCGCCAAGCGGCGCAGCACTCCGATGTGGCGGCCCACGTGGGCTACATGCTTGTCGATGCCGGCAGACGACACCTGGAACGTGCACTGCGTGGACAGCCCGCGTACCGCCTGTTCCAGCGAAATGGGCCACGGTCCCTGGGGCTCCTCGCCTATCTCGCACCGGTCGTCGTGTTCACCGCCGCCGGGGTCCTGTGGTTGGGGTTGCGCTCGGCCCAGATCACCGGGGGCGTGTGGGCGGTGTTGCTCGTCGGTGCGGCGATTGCGGCATCCCAATTTGCCATTGCCCTGGTGAACTGGCTGGCGTCGTTGCTGCGCCACCCACGTGCCCTGCCGCGGATGGATTTCGAGCGGGGCATCCCTGACGCGTACCGTACCCTCGTCGTTGTCCCCACTCTGCTCACGGATCCCCAACGCATTGCCTCCATCGTAGAGGGCCTCGAGTTGCGCTACCTGGCCAACCGCGACCCCAACCTGTGGCTGGCGTTGCTGACGGATTTCAGCGATGCCTCGGCAGAGCGGACCGAGGGGGATGACACCTTGCTGGCCCAAGCCGTCAGCGGTATCGAAGCGCTGAACAAGAAGTATGGCAATTGTGCGCAGCCCCGCTTCTTCCTCTTCCACAGGCCCCGCCTATACAATCGGCAGGAAGGTTGCTGGATGGGGCGTGAGCGCAAGAGGGGCAAGCTGGAGGATCTGAACGCGCTGCTGTGTGGTGATCGAGGCGCGAGCTTCAGCCACATCGTGGGCGATCTGTCGCAGGTCACCACGATCCGCTACGTCATTACCCTTGACATGGACACCGAGCTCCCTTGGGGCACCGCATGGCGCCTGGTGGGTGCCGCGGCACATCCACTGAACCGAGCGCGGATGGATGCGCGGCGCCGCCTCGTGGGCGGCTACGTAATTCTCCAGCCGCGGGTCAGTGTCTCGATGCGCAGCGCGGAACAGAGTCGCTACTCCCAACTGCTGGCCGGCGATGTGGGAATGGACCCGTACACCCGCGTGGTGTCGGACCTCTACCAGGACCTGTTCGCAGAGACATCGTACATCGGCAAAGGCATCTACGACGTCGGCGCCTTTCGTCAACTGTTGGGCGGGCGCTTTCCTGCCAATGCCGTGCTGAGCCACGATCTGCTGGAGTCGTGCTACGCGCGCTCTGGACAGTGCAACGATGTGGAACTACTGGAGGACACGCCGTCCGGGTATTTGGCCGACGTGAGCCGCCGACACCGCTGGATGCGCGGTGACTGGCAGATCGCCCCCTGGCTGGGGCTGCGGGTAAGCGACGGCACGGGCCGGCGGGTCTATCCATCCATCGCGGCGCTGGGTTGGTGGAAGATCTTCGACAACCTGCGCCGGGCCTTTGTGGCGCCCGCCTATACGGTACTGCTCGCGTTGGGGTGGCTCGCCGTTCCGCACGCTCTGCCCTGGACACTGGGGGTACTCGCATTGCTCTTCGCCCCGGAACTGCTGCCAGGGGTGGCCGAACTGTCGAAGCGTTCTCCCAATCTGCCGCTGTGGCGGCATATGACCCTCGTCGTCCGCTCAACCGCACGTCGCCTGGTCAAGGTCGCACTGTGGGTCACTTTTCTCCCGTTCGAGGCTGCGGTGGCCCTTGATGCTGCCGTCCGTTCGCTCTGGCGCATGCTTTACAGCCGGCAGCGCCTGCTGCAATGGCAGACAGCCTCAGCAGTCGAAAGCGGGGCGACGCCGGGCATCGAGCGCGTGCTTCGCCGGATGTGGGTGGGCCCCACCCTAGCCGCCGTGCTTGCGGCCCTGCTGATCGCAACGGACGGCCACCGGGCCGCCATGTCTGCCGGCCCGGTGTTGCTGTTGTGGTTCCTGTCGCCACTGGTCGCCTGGTGGGTCAGCCGCCCGCTGCGCACTGCCGCGGCGCGGCTCGATGACGATGACACGCGGTTCCTGCGCCGCATCGCCAGGCTGACCTGGCGGTACTTTGAGGTGTTTGTCGGGCCGGAGGAGAACTGGCTGCCCCCCGACAACTTCCAGCACCGGAGTGGCCCGCGCATTGCCCACCGCACCAGCCCGACGGACATGGGTCTTGCGCTGCTCTCCAACCTGGCGGCACATGACCTGGGCTATCTGAGCGGCGGGCAGTTGCTCGACCGCACAACGCGCACCATCGAAGCGATGGAACAACTGGAGCGCCACCGGGGGCATTTCTTCAACTGGTACGATACGCATACGCGCAAAGCCCTGCCGCCGCTCTACGTTTCCACGGTCGACAGCGGCAACCTGGTCGGACACGCACGGGTGTTGCGCAGCGGCCTGCTGGAGCTTGCGGAACGGCCGGTTGTGCCCCGGGAAGCTTTGGCCGGGCTGCGCGACACGCAGCAGGAGTTGGCCGAGCACGTGCCACCGTGCGCTGCGTTGGAGGCGGTCAATCGGTTGTTGGTGCAACCGGCGAACTCTTTGTCCGCCCAGGCCGCCTGGTTGAGCGAAGTGGCTTCCGCCGCCGCCAGGCTCGCGGAAGCGTTTGACCGGGCGCGGTATCCCGAAGCCGCCTGGTGGGCCGATGCCTTCGCGCGGCAGGCGCAAGCGTTGCTGGCGGATCTGTCTGGTTTGGCGCCGTGGCTGGCGATCGCTGGGGAATCCCTCTCTGGCGGGGAACAAGAACTGGTGGACCAGCTCAGCCGGGCAGCGAGCCTGCAGGCGCTTGGCGACCTTTCCCAACAGGTCGCGGTGAAGCTGGCACCGAATGCGTCCGCAGACAATGGAGATTGCCTCGCTGCGACCGCACTGCTTGGGGCACAGCGGATTGCGTCACGTCTTCGCGAGGCCGAAGTCCTGGCGGTGCGGTGCTCGAACCTGGCGGACGCGGAATTCTCGTTCCTACATGACTCGAGCCGCAAGTTGTTTGCCATCGGCTACTGGGTCACCGATCGGCGACTGGACAGCAGCTTTTATGACTTGTTGGCGTCAGAGGCACGGCTGGCGAGCTTCATGGCGATCGCTGCCGGCCAGATCCCTTTCGCGCATTGGTTCGCACTCGGGCGCCGGTTGACAACGGCGGGCGGCCGCAAGGTGCTCCTGAGCTGGAGCGGCTCCATGTTCGAGTACCTGATGCCGCTGCTGGTGATGCCGGCCCTTGACGGGACCCTGCTCGACCAGTCCTGCCGCGCGGCGGTTGCCCGCCAGATCGGCTATGGACGACAGAGGGGCGTGCCTTGGGGCATCTCCGAATCCTGCTACAACCTGACCGACGCCGAGGGCACATACCAGTACCGGGCATTTGGCGTGCCGGGTCTGGGACTGCAACGGGGGCTCAGCGACGATGTCGTGATCGCGCCCTATGCCTCGCTGCTTGCCCTGCTGGTCGCTCCGCAGCGCGCCTGCGAGAATCTGCGGCGCTTGGCCGGGGAGGACTATCTGGGCCCCTACGGCTTCTATGAGGCGATCGATTTCACGCCCGCCCGCCTCCCGGAGGGAGAGCGGTCCGCGGTGGTGCAGGCATTCATGGCGCACCATCATGGGATGAGCCTGCTCGCGCTCGCACATGTGCTGGTGGGCCCCCGGATGCAGAGGCGTTTCCTGAGCCATCCGGACCTTCGGGCAGCGACACTGCTCCTGGAAGAGCGGATTCCCCATGCGACCGAGCTCATTCACCCCCATGCACGCGAGGCCCTGGTTTCAAGACGGCTACACCGTTCGGCGGCGGAACCGGCCGTGCGTACGTTCCAGAACCCGCAAACGCCGGTTCCGGAGGTACACCTGCTGTCCAACGGTCGCTACCATGTGATGGTATCCGCTGCCGGCGGTGGATACAGCCGGTGGAACGACCTGGCGATCAATCGATGGCGGGAGGATCCCACGCGCGACCCATACGGCACCTTCTGCTTCGTCGGCGACACAGAAAGGCAGCGACATTGGTCAACCTCGTATCAGCCCACGCTGCAGGCGGGCCAGCACTACGAGGCGGTATTCTCGTCCGGACGGGCCGAGTTCCGTCGAGAGGACGATCGGGTGGAGACGCACACCGAGATAGCGGTCTCGACAGAGGACGATCTCGAGATCCGCCGCATCCGACTGACCAACCGCTCCGATGCCACCCGGTCACTGATCGTCACCAGCTATACGGAGGTGGTGCTGGCGCCGGGCCTGACGGACGAGAGTCATCGGGCGTTCAGCAACCTGTTCGTACAGGCCGAGCTGGCGCCGCAGCACAACGGTATCCTGATGACCCGGCGCCCGCGCACGACGGGAGAGCTGCCCCCGTGGATGTTCTGTCTGCTGCTTTCGGCCAGCCCTGCGGCTGGCGTGTGCAGCTACGAGGCGGACCGGGCACGCTTTGTCGGCCGAGGTCGCAGCCTGCGTCATCCCGCCGCACTGGACAACTGGGGGCCGCTGTCCGGCACAGCGGGAGCCGTGCTGGACCCCTGCGTTGCACTCCGGCGCCCTGTTGAGCTGGCCGTTGAAGGCACCGTACAGTTCGATCTACTCGTTGGCGCGGCGCGGACGCGTGGCGAGGCGCTCGAATTGATGGCGAAGTACCAGGACCCTCGGATGGCGGACCGCGTGTTCCAGGTCGCCGCAGCCGACAACCAGGCACTCATGAGTCAGTTGGGGGTCAGTGAGGTGGAAGCCCGGCGCTACGGACAACTGGCATCCGCCCTGATCTTCCCCATCGGGGCCTACCGTGCTCCGAGCACCATCCTGCGGCGCAACCGCAAGGGCCAGTCCGGGCTATGGGGGCACGCCATCTCGGGCGACCTCCCGATCGTGCTGCTCCGCGTGAGCAACCCCGACAATCTGCGCCTTGTGCAGGATCTGCTCAAGGCGCATGCGTACTGGAGGATGCACGGCGTGTGGTCTGAGCTGGTGATCTGGAACGAGGACCCATCCGGGTACCGGCGAGTGCTCAACGACGAGATCATGGGCCTGATTGCTGCCGGAACCGAAGCTCAACTGGCGGACAAACCGGGCGGCGTATTGGTGCGACACATCGAAACCTTTTCCGAGGAAGACCGGGTGTTGCTGCAAGCCGTGGCGCGCATCGTCTTGCGCGACATCGACGGTGCGCTCGATGAACAGTTGGCGCGCTGGCGCAAGGCCGTGCCGCCGGTGCCCGCCGCGCCGCCCTCCCTCCCGCCGGCGACGCTCACGACGAGCCATACGCCCGGGCAGAGCTGGCTGCGGAACGACCTGCTCTTCGCCAATGGCACCGGGGGCTTCACACCGGACGGGCGGGAGTACATCATCGACCTCCCACCGGGGCGCCACACCCCGGCACCCTGGGTCAACGTCATCGCCAATGCAAGGCTCGGCACCGTGGTGAGTGAGCGCGGCAGCGCCTATACCTGGTATGGAAATGCCCAGCTCTGTCGCCTGACGCCTTGGAGCAACGACCCGGTCAGCGATCCCAGCGGGGAGGCGATCTACATCCGCGACGATCCGAGCGGACGATTCTTCAGCCCGATGCCATGGCCCTGCCCCAGCGACGCCGCGTACACGTGCCGCCACGGCTTCGGGTACTCCATCTTCGAACACGGCGAGAACGGGCTGGAGACCACGCTGACGACCTACGTGGCGGTTTCGGCGCCGGTGAAGTTTCTGGCGTTGAAGATCCGGAACCACAGCGCACGAAGCCGCACGGTCAGCATCTTCGCATCAGCGGAGCTGGTGCTGGGTGATCTGCGGCCGCGCCAGGCCATGCACGTGGTGACCGAACTCGAGCCGCTGACGGGCGCAATCCTCGCCCGCAATAGCTACAACAACGAGTGTGGCACCGCCGTGGCCTTCATGGACTGCAGCGAGGCCGTACGCAGCGTCAGCGGCGACCGAGCCGAATTCCTGGGAAGCCAGGGCGAGCCCTCCAGCCCAGCGGCGTTGCGTTCGCCCAAGCTAAGCGGACGGCTGGGTGGCGGTCTCGACCCGTGTGCCGCCATGCAAGTCCAGTTGGAACTGGCCGAGGGGGCGGAACGGGAGATCGTCTTTGTTCTCGGTGCCGGCGACGGCCCCGCGGAGGCGGCCGCGCTCGTCCAGAGCCATCGCGGGGTAGCGGCCGCGCGCGTCGCGTTGTCAGAGGTCTGGCAGTTCTGGAACGACAAGCTGGGGGTGCTTTACGCCGAGACGCCGGACCAAGCGACGAACATCCTGATGAACGGGTGGTTGCCCTACCAGGTACTTTCGTGCCGCATGTGGGGCCGGAGCGGGTTCTATCAATCAGGCGGCGCGTACGGCTTTCGCGATCAGCTCCAGGACTGCGTGGCACTCCTCCATGAAGCGCCCGACCTGTCGCGCCGGCACATCCTGAGCTGTGCCGGGCAACAGTTTGTGGAAGGCGATGTGCAGCACTGGTGGCACCCGCCCGACGGCCGTGGCGTGCGCACGAAGTGCTCGGACGACTTCCTGTGGTTGCCATACGCTGTGGCCCGGTACGTGGAAGTTACTGGTGATACGGGTGTGCTGGACGAGCAGATTCCTTATCTGACAGGCCGGGCGCTGGGCGACCATGAGGAAAGCTACTACGACCTGCCGGGCCGCTCGGAGCAGACGGGGACTCTGTATGAGCACTGCACGCGGGCCATCCTCAACGGTTTCCAGTGGGGAGCCCACGGCCTGCCCCTGATGGGCAGCGGGGACTGGAACGACGGGATGAACCGCGTAGGGCATCTGGGACAAGGAGAGAGCGTGTGGCTGGGGATCTTCCTGCACGAGGTGCTCGCGCGGTTCGCTACGCTGGCCCGGCAAAGCGGGGATGAAAAGTTTGCCCGCCAGTGCCGGGAAACCGCTGAAGCGCTCGCGATCCGGATCGACGCGAACGGCTGGGACGGCGAGTGGTATCGACGTGCCTACTTCGACCATGGCGAACCCCTGGGTTCAGCGCAGAACGAGGAATGCCGCATCGACTCCTTGCCGCAAAGCTGGGCCACCATCGCTGGCGTTGGTGCTCCCGAGCGCCGCGAAGCGGCACTGGATGCGGTGTGGGCGCAGCTGGTGCGTCCGGATCTGCAACTCGTCCACCTGTTCACGCCACCCTTCGACCGCACCGATCTCGATCCAGGATACATCAAGGGCTATCCGCCGGGAGTGCGCGAGAACGGCGGGCAGTACACGCACAGCGCGGTGTGGTCGGCGATGGCCTTCGCACTGGCGGGACGCACCGAGCAGGCTGCGGCGCTCGTCTCGTTGCTGAACCCCATCAACCACGCCCTGAACCCGCAGGCGGTGGAGCGCTACAAGGTCGAACCCTATGTGCTTGCGGCGGATATCTACAGCGAACCCCCGCATGCCGGTCGCGGCGGATGGACCTGGTACACTGGGTCGGCAGCATGGCTCTATCGGCTGTTCCACGAGGTCGTATTCGGTATCGAGCGGCAGGGTGATACACTGCGCTTCGAACCCCGGGTGCCGGCATCCTGGTCCGCATTCAAGTTGCACTATCGCTACTACCAGACGTTCTACCACCTCGAGTACAAGCAGGATCCGATACACCAAGGCGCGGCGCGGCTGACGCTCGACGGACAGCTGCTACCGGAGGCGACTCTCAAGCTCGTCAACGACCTGCGCAACCACGTCGTGGAGGTGCGTTTCGGGTCTCCCGCCCGCGTGGCCGATCTGAATTCGAGGGCAGCCGAGCCGATGGTTTCGAGTACCTGAGGTCGGAGGGGCGCGAACTGAACGCCAAATCGCGCTGGGGCACCCGCGTTCCTTGCATGCAGACGGGCGGAAATCCGGAAAGAATTCGGAGGCTCCAAATCGGACGCAGAGCCGCGTCCCCCAGGCTTTCGCGGGCGTACGGCTGCGCATGGGTGACTTCCGAATTCTTACCGTTGGTCGCCAAGAAACGGCAATTCAAAACGGGACCCCGGACCCGTCCAGGCGCTCATGGATGCCTGGCCGAGGTCCGCCGGAAGCCCGCGGCGATACCCGGTGAGGCGATCCGGCAGGCCACAAAATTCGGCGATTCGGGTTTTTTGATGGGCAAATCCAGGCCGCTGCGAGCGGTAATTCCAGCCCCCGGCGTGGCCTCACCGGGCTGTCTCCTGCTATGTGGAGAACCGGTGTCCCACGGTTCCCGCACATGCAGCGTCCGACCGGCTCCCGACGAAGCATTTGGCCTATGGGACCGTCGTTCAAAAGGATTGCCGGACGCCCTATTGCAGTCGTGTTCATGGTGCGTTTGCCGGATCGCTATGTCTACAGAAACGCGGCAGACCCCAGCAGTTGCCTCATTGGAAGGTCCGAGTGGATAAGTCGCCCCATTCTTCTCAACCGGCTTTTACGTACCACCATCTACTCGAAACGGTGGCCGAAATCCATTCTCGACGAGTCCTCGAACGAATAGCAGAGCTCCCGCCGGGTCCAGTTCCCGGGCAGCGTAGTCCATGGCCAGGAGATCAGGAGACAGGAACTCGTCATACTTGTTCGCCTGCAGATTGCTAATCTGACGGGCCAGTTCCGCCCCGTCCGGTTCCCCGCCTGCGGAGACCTCAGATAGATGATCGGCAACTTGCTCCGGCGTGACCTTTGAGATGGACAGGGTCAGGCCTGAGCTAGCGACACTGAGGCCGCGTTGGACAAGAAGGGCCAGAAGAGTATTGCGGACCCGATCTCCGTCCCACACGAATACCAAGCAGCCCGACCCCGTCGGAAGCAGACAGGTGCCATCCAGACCTAATCGAACAAAATTGTCGCGCGCTTCCTGGAGAAGTTCCCTAGCGCGTCCGTCCAGGAAGCGCGGCTGCTCATCGGCCAAGTAGACTCTGAGCATCTCCTGGCGCACGCGGTCGTGAACGAGTTCCGGAGATCCTGAGAAGAGCGGCACCTTGCCGCCTGGGGAAGGGGCGAGGTCAATGATCCGTTGCGTCTCATCCACGGAAACCACCCGCCAGCGGCGGGCCGCGAAAATGAGGTGCATCTCTGGTTGCACTGGTTGGGTCATCGGAAGGGTGCCGATCTGCCGCCCCCCGCTGAATAGCCGGTATTCCTCCGGGGTTGCAAACACAGCGTAGAAGCTGTGGTGATTGACCACTCGCTCGCCGCGTTCGCCAAGCAGCAGAGTTCCATCTTTTGCCTGCTGGATGAGCTGGGTGTTTCCCATGTCCCGCAACAGGTGCGCAAAACCCGGCCTATCCACATTCCGGAATGGTCCGCTCTGACAAAGGAGTTCCCAGGCCTTCGGTGCGGTGGTCCCACCTCGCTCCGCGATCAGCGAGAGCACTTGCTGTAGAAGCGTTGACAAATGAAATATGCCGGCAACTGGTGGCTCGTACCACTTCCGCAGCAGAAGGCGGATCATTGCCACGGACTGCACCAGTTCGACCCGTATGGAGTCCTCCGGGCTCGACGTTTCACCAAGTTCGCACTCGCTGACATAGAACCTGAGAATCGCTGGCTCTCCGCGCCGGCCCGAGCGGCCGAGACGCTGCCTCAGGCTGGCCACGGAAGGTGGCGCCCCAATCTGCGCTATGCTCTTGACGCTCCCAATGTCGATTCCGAGTTCGAGTGTAGTCGTACATACGACCGTTGCCGGCCGGGTGCCATCCTTTAACGCTCTCTCTGCATCCTCGCGGTATTCCTTGGAGATGTTGCCGTGGTGCGCCCAGAACTCCTGGGGCAATCTCCCGTCCTCACAAAGGCATCGCAATCGGTCCGCATAGAATTCCACCTGCCCTCGGCTGTTGGCGAAGACGAGGTTGTTTGCGCCTCGCAATGCTGTGAATAGATCGGCGGCGATGGTGAACTCGTCTTCGTGGTGTGATTCGGATTCCCTCGAATCCGGGTCCTCCTTGCCGGCGTCACGCCACGGCGCGGCCTTGCGGTAGCCACAAAGCAGCAACTTAAGTTCCATTCCGTCAATTTCGGACTCGACGACGTCGACGTCCTGTGGTCTCCCAGGCCGAAGATGATCTTTGGCGAGATGCATTTCGCCGAGCGTGGCGCTCATCGCGATGCGCGGAATTTTCTTGGATGCGACGACTTCGATTCGGTGCAGGAGGCTTTGGAGCTGGCGGCCGCGCTCCGTGCCAATGAATGTGTGGAGTTCGTCCACCACGACATGCGTCAAATTCGCCACGATCCTGGGCAGGACGGATCCCCGAAGCACGAAAAGTGCCTCCAGCGATTCAGGGGTTATCAGGAGCACGCCCGCTGGGGAGGTCAGAACTTTGCGCTTGGCTGACGAAGATACGTCCCCATGCCAGCGATGAATTGGGATCTCAAGTCGCGCTCCAAGGCCCGAAAGCCGGTCGTACTGGTCATTGATCAACGCTTTGAGCGGACTGACGTAGAGCACCCGGATCCCGTGTGCAGGGGATTCGGCAACCCGCGTGAGGATGGGAAATAAGGCCGCCTCCGTCTTGCCGCCAGCAGTCGCAGCCGTGATAATCACATCTCGCTTGCCTTCCAGGATCGGGCGCGCCGCCTGCTCTTGAATCATGTGCAGCTCGGTCCACCCGCGGTCCCATATCCAGCGTCGAATCACCGGGTGATAGAGGTCAAAGGCTAAGCTCGCCTCAGTTTTCCCCTCAGATCCGGAAGGTGGCAAGCTCATCCTCTTCGTCCTCCTGGTCAGCCTGCGGCTTTGGCGACGCAGACGGCTCTGTGGCCGATTCAGAAATTCCTGCAAGTGTGTCACCTTCGTCTTTTTCCAGGTCTACCCGTTCAAGAATGTCGCTCCACGCCGTCCCCGGGTTTTGATCGAGAACGGCCAGGAGGTCAATGAAGGCCTTGATCGTATTCCTCGGGGTGCGGAAGTAGGCATCGCCGATCCGCCTCGAACAATGCGCCATGAATGCATGGATGCCCTCGTCCGGCAGGAGGGCACGTGAAGAGTCGTCGAACGTGTAAAGGTGCCGGAGCTTTCCGAGCAGCACGTAGAACTCCTCGGGGCTCAGATTCGCCAGCCGGATCACGGGCCCCGTGAAGTCCGCGAGCCCGCCCACCGCAAATGCATTCTCTGCCAGGCGGGATTGGAGCGCGGGATAGCTGTACAGGCCTCTTCGCGGATCGAGCAGAACCTCGGGAGTCCCGCCGAGCACAAACCCAAGCCCAACGGCCACGCCCTGGAGACTGTCGTTGAGGATGCGGAGAGTCTGCTCGTAGTTGGCGTTCCGTGCCTGGGTGTTTGAGAGCTTGTACAGGTTGACCAACTCGTCGATGCAGATGAGAAGTCCATTGTACCCCGCTAAGCGCAGCATACGGGCAAACAGCTTGAGCTGGTCATAAACGTTGGTATCATCAATGATTGCCCGCACACCAAGAGCCGTGCGGGCATCGGTCTTGGTGGCGAATTCGCCTCGCAGCCATCGAATGGCGTTGTTCCTGAGAATCTCGTCCCCCGTGTCATGACCGCGCCAATAGGCCGCGATAACCTCCGCGAAGTCGTAGCCACCGACCATCTCTGACAGGCTTGCGAGTCGCTCGCGAATCACCGAATCGACCGCAACACCGCGTTCACGACCCTCCGTAAGTGCAGAAGCAACGAACCGTTCGACCACGCTTGGGAGTGCTCCGCCATCCGGCTTGGCGCGGGTGGCGAGGTTGCGCATCAATTCGGCGTACAGCGATCTCGCCTGGCCGCCGGTGGCGTGCAGCCTCCGGTCGGGGGTCAGATCCACGTGCGCTGTGACAAGCTTCTTCTCCATGGCGATGGTGCGCACCAGGTTGAGGAAGAACGTCTTGCCAGAGCCGTATTCGCCAATCACGAACCGAATCGCGGACCCGCCGTCAGCGATTCGTTCGATGTCCGAAAGAAGCGCTTTCACTTCCGATACCCGGCCCACCTGGATCAGGTGAACCCCTGTGCGCGGCACAACGCCGGCGCGCAACGACTGGAGTACGGCGTCGCGGTCCTTGGCTCGGATGGGAACTGCTGGAGTCACCGAATTCGTCATTTCGCAATCCCCCTGACCAGGTCCTGATTGATGAGCGCAGGGTCCTCTCCTTCCAGGAGCGGAGCGCCGTGGACATCGAATGCGGCTTCATTGATGGTTTCCAGCGCGCCGTCCGCGAGCAGCCCATGCCGATTGCACAGTTCTTCCCAATCGACGCGACTCCAGTTGTCGCGGGTGAGCACCTCTCCCAGAAGCGCGTTGTGTTGCGGGTCCAGCCCCGGCATTACTGACGGAGCGGATGAAGTCGCTCCAGCATGAGCCGCGGCCCATCCGGTCGCAGGTTCGGGCTCCTCGCCCGCGAAGATGTCTGAGAGCAGCGCAGAAACTGCCGCGGACTCGGCAATCTTCGCCTCGACTCTCCGCATATCCAGCATGTACGACTCCTGCGCGGGCGATGCGGCTGGCGGCTCGGGGATCTTGTAGCCGACCTTTTTCTCAGTCGCCGGGAGCACCGTCACCGGCTCTGTTGCTGCCGGTGAAATGGCCTCGGGAGAAGATGCAAGTGCATGGAGGTGGCTGTAGACATCATCTGGGTTCAATCCAAGGAGTGAGTACGACCTTCTGAGCGTGCTGATCTCGGGGTTGGTGATCCGGCCGTCCGCTCCGGCAATGGCGATGAGGAGGTCTGCAACCGAAATTTTCTGGTCGGCTGAGAGTTGCGCGACACGTTTCTTCAGGCCAGAAAGTCCTGGTTTGGCATCGAGAAGATAGACAAGATGTGCGCGCAGTCGCCTGCATTCAGCCGCATCCAGTCGCAATGC
The DNA here is from genome assembly GCA_041641915.1 of Planctomycetota bacterium. Lineage (GTDB taxonomy): Bacteria > Planctomycetota > UBA11346 > UBA11346 > UBA11346 > SLQH01. The sequence goes on along the minus strand of JBEPXK010000008.1, from coordinate 4,216 downwards.
AGTTTCCAGATGCCGAAACAACATGCTCGCCTCCTCCTCGACCACCTCATCCGCTGCCGCGACAGCCACTCCCAGGTGAAACAAGAGGCTCGCCCCGGCGTATTCAGCCGTCGGAGCGCTCGCTGCCCCTGGATCGAGGCGGAAGATAGCCACGCTTCCATCTCGGTCGAGCACAGGCCCACCGAATCGAACATCCGGCTCTATCCCATAACCCAGCTTCGCCAGGAGTTGTGCAATGGCCAGCGCCTCCACTTTGCCGAGCGCCCCGGAAGGGAACAGTGGCGACGAGCCCAGCAAATCAGCGGCTGACACAAGAGCCGGCTCGCCGCCAGACACCCGCTCGTCCATCCATTTTCGGAACCCTGCAATACCCGGATCATTGCGTGCGGTGACAATCTCAATTGGGAGCAGGGCGATTGCCTCCAATGTGGAGGACCTTCCGTGATTGCGTCCCAGCCAGCGGCTGTACGGCTCCATCTCGTTGGTGCACTCGTCGACGATTTCGCGCAAACGATCAACGGGCTTCTTGAGAACACCTACATCGGGGAGATCCCGGACGGGGATGCGCCAGACTCCCCCAAAAGACGCACTGGCCGGGCGGTAGCTAAGCTTGAGCGAGGTCTTGTTTGGTTTGACGACCAGGCCCTCCCCAAAGCGTTGAGCGTATCGCCGGAGGAACAGGTCCCGGAACTCCTCGGGACACCGGGTCGCTGGCGTGCGGAGGTGGATGTCCGGCGTGTGAAACGCCCACGCGAATGCCCATTCTGCAGGAATTGGCTCACCGGCCCTGGAAAATTCGCCAAGAGCGAGCTTCAAGTCCGGCGGGGGGCCGTATGACCGCTCCTTCACCGATGGGGGTTCTGGCCTTGCGCCCCCGGACGATGAATCCAGGACCCGCAACGCCCCTAGAAACGACATTGAGTATCCGTAGAAGGAACGATTCGAGCCATAGATTTCGAGTAGTTGTTCCACCTCCGAACGGATTACGCTCCGCTCCCCTTTGGCGGCGTCGGACTCAAGGGCGTCGTAGAGCGCTCGCCGTTCCAGGCCATAGAAGTACAGGAACACGTAGCCGATGTAGGCTGCGGGGTCTCGCCGACCCGAAGCCAGCCATTCCAGGTATGCAGCGCGGCACCGTGGGGGTATCCCGTCGTAGCTCGGCCAATAGTGCATGCCTTGTCCTGACCGGTCGGGATTGGATCGGGTGACTTTCAGTGACGGCGAAATAAGTGCCGGCTCCATCGAAAAGCCATTGATGGCCGCCAGTGATTCCCCCACATAGAGCATGCCTCCAGAGAGATCATATCCAGCCACGGACACACTCTCGCCGGCCTTTACCCACCGGAAGTCAGGTCTTGATGAAGGCTGGCGATAGCTCCGTCCGCCGTAGTGCGGTCCGGCTACCTGAATTCGAAGAGATGGCTCCGTGCGATCGGAACGTGGTCCGCCCTCGCGGTACGAGGGGCTGCGCGGTCTGCGCCTGAAGAACAGGAACCAGCCCAATGCGATCAGCCCCACGAGCAGCAGGATGCCACTGCCCGACCCCTCGGACTCGGTTTTGCGCGGCGTTGCTTTCAGCGCCTTCGGTGTTAACAACGAGCCGTGCACCCACCCTATGAGGCGACGGTCGCCAACCTGGCGCAAAACCTTGATCCACGCCCCACTGCGTTCGATCTCATGCACTTGGTCGCCCCATTGCAGCCCGCCGATTACCGGATAACCCTGACCAGGGCCTCCACGCATTCGAACGCTCCCGGCGCTGACTTCATGCACATCTCCATTGGCAGCCAACGCGGACCACCCGATTGCCAGGATGACGATTGCCGCAATGAGTGCACGCATGATCAATCATCTCCATGACGGTGTGGTACCCAGCCTGCTGCTCTCTGGAATTTGAGCCCGGCCACCCAAATCCGCGGCCCGCCCTATGTTGCTGCCCGCTCGCAGCACGCTTGGCGTACCGGGGAGGGGCGGCAGCCGTGCGACCCGGGCACCGCATCGAAGGCATGCTTGCGGTTGCGCTTCTTCTTGCCGGCCTTCCAAAGCCGCCAGATGATCTGGAAGGCGACCTTGGTTTTGCCCGTTCCCGTGGCCATCACCAGCAGCAGGCGTTCCTGGCCCTTGGCGATGGCTTCCACGGCCCGGTTGACTGCCACCTGCTGATAGTAGCGCGGTTCCCGCCCGTCAGCATCGGGGTAGTAGTCCTGCGTGACGACGTCCAGGTGTTCCGGTGCCAGCCCCTTGGCCTGCTGATACCGACGCCACAGCTCCTCCGGGGACGGGAATGCGTTCAGCGGCAGTTCCCGGACGGGTACGCCCAACGTGTTCAGCCGGTCGTGTTCCTCAAAGGCGTCGCCGTTGGAACTGAATGCAAAGGGGACGTCCAGGGCCTCGGCATAGCGCAGCGCCTGCTGCATCCCGTCACCGACCTTGTGGGTATTGTCTTTCGCTTCGATGACCGCCAGGGGGATGTTCGGCTTGTGGTACAGGGCGTAATCGGCCTTGCTGCGTTCACCGCGCGCCACCAGCTTTCCCCGGCGGATGATGAGCCCCGCGGTGAAGTACAGATTCTCCAGCATCTGGTTCATCTTGTCCCAGCCGACCGCTTCGATGGCTGGCGTGATGAACTTGGTGCGGATGTCTGCTTCGCTGAGTTCCTTCTTGCTGAATGCGTCCACAGGCCCCCTTTCCCTAGGCGAGTTGCCTTAAACGACTACTCCTAAGCCGCCGCTGGGGCAAGCAGGATATGGCCTGATGGCAGTTGGGGGTTATCGGACATGGACAGAATGCGGGGGCGCTGGCAGTGTGCCGGCCCCGCCGGGCTTGTATCTGCCCCAGGGACGCGCAAGAAGGCCCGTCTGACAGCACTTCGTGGCAGACAAGGGTCTCCGTCACGCAAGTGCCCTGCCGCGATTTATCACGCCGCATGGAGGCTTAGTCCTGACCCGCTCTGCCCCTCTGCCTGGAGCGGGCCATGTCCGGCAGGCTGCCAGTTGCTTGGCAACAGACGCGCACAGCACGCATGCTTTGTCCGCCACGTGGGGGCGACAACGCGCGGGCAAGGCATCGCGGAAACCACCTCCCAGCACATCCGTAACGAAGCGCAGTCCACGACGGCACCGCGGGCTCACCGGAGCATCGTGGGTCACTCTACGCGCTCTGGCGCCTGGTTGATGTTGGTGCGGATAAAGCTCAGGATCGCGCCTCTGTTCGGTTCCGCCAGATACTGCAGGCGCGTCCAGGCGGTGAGCGCAATCGGCTGGTCCATCTGCGGATAGGGCGCCAGGATCACCTTCGTATCAATATCGTCCCGGGCTGTCTCCAGCACGTCGCGCAAGGCCTCCTTCACCTGGCTGCACTGCGCCTGGAGCGCCTCGTGGCTGCAATTGTACTGGATCAGCACTCCACCGTGCTCCAGGTTGTGCACCTGATTCACGTGCGGGATCGGCGAAAAGTGCTCTCCCCAGCGGGCGGGGTCGGCGTGCGGCCCGGACGTGGGCGGGCTGGTGTTGTACGCGGCAGCAGGCACGGCGCTCGGTACGTGCGCGCGCCCCATGCTCTCGATCGATTGTCCGGCTCGCGTGGCCTGTTGCCACGCGAACCAGCCCCCGAAGCCGCCAACGAGGATCACGGCCAGCACGACCAGCCCGGCCCTGCTGCGCCGCGTCGTCCGTTGACGCTGCCGATCGGCTTGGCGACGGCTCTTCTTGGATGACATCGGTGGTTATTTGTCCTCTGCTAACGCAGCGCCTGTGGCCTAGCGGGACACCCCGTTCCAGACGCCGCATGGTTGCTCGCCCTCGCCGGGGCGGGCCCCGCCGCGGCCGAGCTTTCATCCGCCCGGCGCGTCGGAGGCCACCGGACCCGCTAGCAGCCCACGACCACGTTGGCGTGGCTGTAGTGGTCGATCCCCGGCAACACGGCGATGCTCGCTCCGTGGTGCGCGAAACGGAACGCATCCCGTGCGGTTAGCTTCAGGAGATAGCCCGGATAGCTGGCACCGACATCGAGCCCGGCCGGATGCTGCGAGGCGTCCAGCCAGTGGAAATGGGTATAGCCGGGCTCGGCCGGAGCGGATTCGGGCGCGATACACCAGGTCGGAAAGCCTTGGCCCACGGCAACCAGGGTCGCCGAAACGGGCAGGCCGCTGACCATCCACCCGGCCTCGCACGCCGCGCCAGTAGCCGCACAGTTGCCGTGCATGGCGATCGGGAGC
>JBEPXK010000007.1:0-19911 GCA_041641915.1 Planctomycetota bacterium | reverse complement strand
ACTCGACGGTCTGCATCCAGCCATCGACCACACGGTCGAGATCGAGGCGGTCGGCAGCGACGGATGAGCCCGCCGCCAGCCGCGCAGGCCGCATAGCGGCCAGGCCCGACAGAGGCCGCGAGCGCGGTGCAGCCGCGCGACTGGAGGATCCAAAGGGGGCGCAGCCCCCTTTGGATGCGACAGGCCACGCATGGCCGTCACGCCTGCCCGAGCGGTAGCTGGAAAAGCGACTCGCAGAGGCTGGCGATACGACCCGGTGCGGGATCCGCTCCGTACACTGGCCGGCATGAGCGCGACCACGAAACTTCCCAACATCCTCCTCATCACCACCGACCAGCAGCGTTTCGACGCCCTGGGCTGCACCTGTCCACACGGCGTCCTGCGCACACCGACCCTCGACGCCCTGGCCGCCAGCGGGGTGTACTTCCGGCGCGCCTATTCCACCAGTCCGGTATGCATCCCGGCGCGGCGCAGCCTGCTCTCGGGGCTGCACCCGCGCACGCACGGCCTGCTCGACTACCGGGACGGCCTCGACTGGAACGCCCCGCTGTCATTGCCGCAGCTGCTGCGCGAGCGCGGCTATCAGACGCAACTGGTCGGTAAATTGCATCTGCATCCGCAGCGCAAGCGTTACGGCTACGACCACATGGTGCGCTGCGAATCCTCCAACGACCGCTGGGACACGCCGCTGCAGCCGGTCAACGATTGGGCCGACTGGATGCGCGCGCAGGGCTACGCGCATCCGAACGACATCGGCATCAACGGCAACGGCCGCGTCGCGCGCCCGTGGGACAAACCCGAGCACACGCACCTGACCAGCTGGCTCGCCGACCACGCGGTCGACTTCCTGACCCGCTACCGCGATCCGAGCTGTCCGTTCTTCCTGCACCTGTCCTTCGTCGCCCCGCATCCGCCGCTGACCCCGCCGCAGGCCTATTGGCAACGCTACTTCGGCCGCCACGACGCGCGTCCGGTATGCGGGCAGTGGGCGCCCACCAGCGCGCCACGGACGGGAATTCCCGACGATGCGATGACCGGTCCGTTCCCCCTCGCCGAGATCCAGGACGCGATGAGCGGCTACTGGGCCTCGATCCAGCACATCGACGACCGCATCCGCTACGTGCTCACGCGCCTGTGCGAATACGGCTCATCGCGCCAGCGCGAACCCACCCTCATCATCTTCACCAGCGACCACGGCGAGATGCTCGGCGACCACCAGCTGTGGCGCAAGAGCGTCGCCTACGAGGGATCGGCCCACATCCCGCTGATCGTCGCCGGCCGCAACCTGCCGGATCTGCAGACCGGCGTGTGCGACGGACTCGTGTGCCTGGAAGACGTGGTGGCGACGCTGCTCGATCGCTGCGGCGGCGCGGTGCCGGCGCCGCTGAACACCAACGACCTCGACGGCCGCAGCCTCCTGCCGCAGCTGCACGGTGCGGCGACACCGGTGCGCGAATCCCTGTACGGCATCTGCCGGCCCTACCACTACCTCGTGCACGGCGAATGGAAATACCTGTGGTTCGAAACCACCGGCGAGGAACAGCTCTTCCACCTCGCCAGCGACCCACAGGAATGCCACGACCGCTCGGGCGACGCGGCGCAGCTGCTGCCGCTGCGGCAACGCTTCGCCGCATATGTCACGAGCTACGAGGGCATCGACTTCGACGCGGAGGCGTGTCGACCGTGCGACGGTCGACCACCGCGGGCACTGTGGCCCGCGGTATAGCAGGCATCCATCATTTCCACGGCGCGCCCCCCATCGTCATAATTGGCTCCTCGACGTTTCGTGGGGCAGCGCGAGCAGCGAGCAGCGATGAGCGAGCAGCGATCTCCGCGAGAAACGTATTCGGCGATCGAACACGCGCTGTCACCCGAACCGGCCTCGAGTGGTCATCTCCCTCGTCATGGAGGTATCGATGAGGCGATCGCACCCTGCCATATGCACCGTAGACCACCCCGCGGGATCGCATACGATCGACATGCCCCGATCGCCAACACCCGCGATGGAAAGACTGCCCCGCTGCCATGCCCGAACCGACCGCGAACGTCGACGCCGAGTCTCCCACTCCCACCACCGTGCCGTCGCCGGTGATCTACGCGGCGCTGATCATCGGGCTCTGGGGCGGCTTCTCCTTCCGCGTCCTCACCGTCCTCGATGTCGTGGCCCCGAATTGGGTGCGCCCGGTCTGGTACAGCGCGGTGATCGGCTATCTGTTCTTCTTCGGCTACCGCTTCCTGATCACCCAGCGCCGCCGCGCCATGGTGCTCAACCACGACCTGATCGGTAAGGTCCGCGATCCCGCAACCCTCGCCGAATCGGACCGCAAGCGCATCGAGTACGTGCTGCGCTCGATCACCAGATCGCGCGAGAACATCAATTACCTCTTCATCTTCGTGATGTCGATCGTGGCCATCGCCCTGGACGTCTGGCTCCATTGACATGCCCCGCTCGCGCGAGCGGGCCGGCGAACCAGCGCCTGCCGCAAAGCGCGAGTCCACCCGCCAGCCAGCCAGCCATGCCGCTACGCCGGCGGGAATACCACCGGAGCGACCAAACCCTGGACCCGCTCCCACCGTCGCATGTAGACCATCGCTCCCCCTCTCCCTACTGCTCAGCTGTTGGCAGAACGTCGCGCCTGCAGCCACGCCACCGCAAGCACGCAACAGCACATGCCGAGTGCTGCGTTCAGCACCCACGCCAGCCTGGAGTGGGCCACCGTCACCTGCGCCGCGACCGGCGCGGAGCCGGGGGCAGATGGCGCCATCGGATCCTCCACCGCGACCACATCCGCCACCGCCGGCTCCCGCTCCCGCTCCGGCTCCGGCGGCAGCTCCGGCTGCAGCTCCGCCCCGGCCGGCAGGTGCTCCGCCCACAACGCGCGCACCTCGGGCAGGTGGATATAGGGATCGAGGTCCGGCTCGCGCAGGAAGTAGTTGATCATCCAGTTGCCCTGGTCCTCCTTGAGCGCGAGGCGCATATTGGCAATCAGCGGCTCCACCTGCTCGGTCACGGCGTAGTACCACACCAGCGCACCGAGCCACTGCAGCCGTTGCTCCTTCGGCTCGGCGATCCCGTCGAAGAGGGCGCGGCCACGGGCGCGTTGCCCCTGACGCTCGTAGAGGCCGGCGAGGATGACCTTGGAAAAGAAGTCTTCGGGATTGAGGCGTGACGCCTCCTCGTAGGCGGCGATGGCTTCCACATCGCGATGCGCCTCGGTGAGCGCGCTGGCGAGAATGCTCCACCCGTTCTGATCGGGGCGCATGGCCACCCCGAGGCGGTGGATGGCGATGGCCGCCTCGAAGTTGCGCTGGTGGCGATAGAGCACGCCGACGCGATGCAGCATCGTCGGCACCATCGCCAGACCGACCTGCGGCAGCGCCGCGTGAGTACGATCAAGGGCCCGCTCGAAATCCCGGGTGTCCTCATCGAGCCGGCCGAGCAGCGCCTCGGCCAGTCCACGGTAGTGTCGACCGCCCGAGGTATTCTGCACCTCCAGCGCGATGGCCCGCGCCTCGTCGGGTCTGCCACGCCGCGCGAGGAAACCGGCGTAGGCCATGAGGATGTCGCGACTGTCAGGCCAGAGCTCCCGGGCGCTGCGGTAGAGCTCGCCCGCGCGATCGTCCCTGGTCACCGTGGCGAAAGTGTCGCCCCAGATCCGCAGGAGCGTGGCCCGGGCCTCGCGGTCGGTGAGGCCACGGCCGTAGGCACCTTCGCTCGCGTCCAGCGCCGGCAGATCCAACAACATCTCGTCGGGCACGATCGCTCCCCCCGCCGTCGTCTCGATGGCGAACCGCTCCCGTTCCCCCTCCCAGCGCACGTACATGTGGCGCGGGGCCGTTGCGATCCGGACCGGCAGCCCGAGCTCACGCGCCACCAGGTGGTAAAGCAGCGATGTCGCGACGCAGTTGCCCCGGTTCCGCAACAGCGCGCTGGTGAAAAGGCTGTCGCGCCAGTAGAGGTTATTGAGATAGGTAGCCTTGCGCTCGCGGAGCACGTGTTCGCTGAGCACGGCGACGACCGCCTTTGGCGTGGAACGAATCGTCGGCGTCAGACGGGGTCGGATCTTGTCCACGAGAGCAACGAAGGCGCGACGTGCTGCGGCGATGTCGGTCGTTTCGTCGAGCTCGGCACTGACACGCAACGCTTCGGTCAGCAGGTCTTCCGGTGCGGTGGCGTCCTGCGCACCAACGCGGGTTGTCGTGCATACGAACAACACGAACGCCGCGAGGGTAACGTGAACGCGATGAAGGGATCTGGCCGTGGTTCGCATGGCACCAGCATAGGCGATGACTCCGGTTGGCAACCAAGCCGCTCAACGACAGGACAGAGGGCTTCTATCAGAGGGGGCAGCGCCGGCGCAGCCCCCTGATGAAAGAGCCGAAAGGTGGGGCGGAGCCCCACCATGGCAACCTTGGGTTGCGGGCGGAGCCCCGCCTTGGCGTGGCACACGTCATTGCGTACCGGCCCGCAACGACCGTCGTCGCATTCTGCGATCACCTACGCTTTACCGGATCGTGGTCACCTCCCGTACCGTACTCGCCGGTCTGGCCGTCAGCTGCTGGGCCCTGATCGCCTGTGGACGTCCAGCGCCCCCGCAGGCGCGGCGCGCGAACACGCCAACCGACGCCGCCCGACAGCACGATGCCGCAGCGCAGGAACCGACACCCGCACCGGAACGCGCCCCCCACCCTGCACCGTCCACGGCGATCCGGGAACCGACCAGCCCGACGCTGCCCACCACCACCGTGTCCGGTGTGCACGAAGGGGCGGATCCCCCAACGCGACACCGTGGCGAAACCACAGGCATCCTGATGGCCGCCTACGGCCGGCCTGCGCTCGCGGCCCTGCTGGCGCGGCCCGGCACGCCGATCAGTGTCGTCGACACCGGCGCCGAGGCGGCGTTTCCCCTGCGCGCTTGTCGCGTCGAGCGCCTCGCCCTGCCCCAGCCGGTGGCGCGCGAGGCGGCCACGCCACCCGCCACCGTCTACCGCATCGTCATCGACGGAGAGCTACCGACCCGCGCCTACCCGGCCTCACTGTTCACAGGCGGGAACCGACCCCGAGCGCATCCATCAGTTCATCAAGCCGTTTATTGACAGTGGTTTAGGCGGTCTTGTTCTGGCCGTCGATCTCGCTAGACGGGTGGCTTAGGGCAGGCTCATGGAGGCTCATCCGTAATGGGCCAGGCTCACGGATTGATGGGCCTGGCTCATCGGGGAATGGGCCTGTGTGAGCTTGGGAGGCTCACTCGATTGGGCCTCCCAGGCTCACGACTCCCTTGGGTTACCAGTCAGTGGCCCAATGCCATGCGGCTGCGGCGCCACCCGCCACGGCGCTGCCAGCTGCCTCGGCCTTCTGGCCGACCCAGGATCCCGCAGCCTTGGTGCCATCCCAGGCTGCGGACGCGCCACTGGCGACTGCGCTTCCTGCACTGCTGGCCTGCTCGCCAACCCAGGCACCGGCCGCTTTCGTGCCGTCCCAGGCTGCCGCTGCGCCCTCGGCTATAGTGGTTCCGGCTTCATGGACTTTTCGGACCGTCCACTCGGCCCCAGCTTTGGCTGCTTGCTCGCCGCCGATGTAGCCAGCGACGCCGCCGGCGATTCCGCCCGCTACCGCGCCAATTGGGGCCCCGACCCCGCCGCACGCCGCGCCGGCCGCTCCGCCACCCATCGCACCGAGTTCGGCTCCGGCCCACGCCCCGCCCCAACCACCGATAGCGCCAGCCACATTGCCGGCATGCCGTACCTCGCGTTCTCGATGATCAATGCGGCCGTCCTTGAAGTCTGCCTCGATGCTCGCGCCCTCGTGAACTCGGAGCCCGGCATCCACGGCGACACCAACCACCAGCAGTCCCCTGCTTGCGGCACGCAGCGTGGTTGATCCAGCTGTCCCTGCGGTAGCGGCGGCACCGGCACGCGCGGCATCATCAGCCTGACTCAGTCCTGCTCGCACAGTATCGTCGATGGCGTTGGCGGCTCCGCGTCCGACATCATCGACCTGCGCGCTCGCAGCACGAACGGCGCCAGTGGGTCGTGTTGCATTCAAAACTTCTCCGGCAATCCGTGCCGCATCGTCGGTATGCCCGACTGACTGCTGCAAAACCGGATGACCTGGGATCCCGAGGACATGTGGAGTTCTGACGACGTGGACCCGCAGTCGCCCTTCGCTTGCCGCCTGGAGGACCTCGCGCATGGCGCGGCGCTCGGCTTCTGAGCTGGCAGGACTGCGGAGAACCCGTTCCGCAGAGCGGACGGCCCACTCGGTACTGCCTTGGGGGTGCCCATAGGCGTGGCCAAGCGGTGAGGTGCCGCCCTTCGCCTCGATGACATGGATCAAACGGTCAGCCGAGCGGTAGACCTGATCTGGCCCCTGGGGAATCGATCGTGGCGTACCGTCGAGTAGCGGAGACCACCCCTGCTGCATGGAGTAGAGCCGGGCGCCATCCATGCCATACCCCTCTGAGAGGGTGATGCGCTGGCTGGTTGATGCATTCATCCAGGCGCTGCGGGCCGCCGGCATGCCGGTCGCCTGTGCGGCGGGCTCAACGACAGCCGTCGCCTCGGCGGCTGCCACAGGGGTGAGGGAGGTGAGCGTGAGACCGAGGGTGGCCGCGGCGCAGAGGGTGAGGATCTTGATGAAGGCAGTGCTCCTGGTGGCGCTGTGGGTGACGGACGGATTGGTAGACCACATGGGACGGGACCGAAACGGTTCTCCACCTGCTTGCGTGGTTGCATTTTGTGCTCGCGAGCTGCGGAATCAGGCGTCTTCTGCTTGGCTAGCTGGCGCAGGACCGGCGCCCCAGGTTGATGCACCCACGGCAGGTCCACTCATCATCTTATAATTGGGCTGAGATGTGCCGCGCAAGTGTCTGTGGCGACCTTGGCATGCAACGGAATGGCCAAGTAATGCCAATGATCGCTCCTGTCTTATGAGTTGACTAGCCCGCAAGCCTCCCTAGTGTCCGCCCTCCGATGGGCATCAGAGACTGCATTTGCGACCAAGCTGTCGGATTGATTCGAGCAGCAACTGGGCGTGGCCACGGGTGCGTGCGATGACCAGATCCGGCCGGCTACACTGGAGCGCGGTAGGCATTGGTGTCTCGGGCACGGTAGTCTTTTGTCTCGGGCTATGGTCGCGGTTCACCCACGACTGGGATTCGCGGGTGCCTTTTCGACCAACCGATGGGTGCGGACACCTCCACGGTTCGGACCATCCGGGCCCGCTCGCGGGGTTGCCTGCGGTCACCGTTCCGGTTTCTCCGGGCCTGCGCATCGTGGCAGACACCGAGCAGGGCAGCATGGCCCGCATCCGGCCATTCGTAGACGGCACCTTGGTGTGCCTCACCAAGCCCCAGGACATCGCCCTCGTGCGGCGGATCCTGCGGGATCCGCTCGAGAGTGACACCCTCCGCAACGAAGCGGCCAACCTGCTTAACCGTTCGCAAGACGACAACCTTACGGCGGACCTCATCGCCGTCCTCGGCCATCCGGCCGAGGAGGAGCGCTTCCGCTCCTTCGCCGCCCAGCACCTTGGGATGATCTGGCTGGCCGAGGGGTCGCCGAAAAAGAGCCCGGAGCACAACGTGCTTCTGGATTGCCTCGAGGATAGGCACGTCGAGGTGCGACGAGAGGCCCTGCTGCCGCTGGCCCGGGGGGGAGATCCCGCCGCCGCCGCATACGTCAGGGGCTGCCTCGCCGACCCCGAATCCGCTCCCCTGCACGACCTCTGCATCCGCCTCGTAGCTGACATTGGACTCAGAGACCAACTGCCCAAGGTTCGTTCCTATCTGCCATCGTCAAATGAGGTCGAGTACCTCGCGGCATTGGACGCGGTGGCCCGGCTGCGTGACACCGAAAGCGTCGGAGCCTGCGAACGGGCGGCGCGCCACCACAACCCGCGCATCGCCCAGGCGGGGACGCGTAGCCTGCTGGCACTGAAGGGGGGCAGGGATGACTAGGCTCTTGATCGCCTGTGGTGTCATCCTGGGGCTGCTCGGCGTTGCCGCATTCGCGGTGCCGCACGATCACGAGGGGCCCGAGCACGTGATCGCTGAAGGGGATGCCGACTCCGCAGGCCGCGGTAGCCATGTCCACCATGACGGCCCGGCCCCCGGCTCCGCTGACAAGGCGGGCAAGAACATCCTGTCGGTCGGCGCGCCGACTCGGGATCGCGAGAAACTCAAGGGCGAACTGTACCCTTCCTTGGCCGATCGAGGCAAGCAGCCATTGGCACGCACTGGGTCCGGAATGGCCGGTGCCGTTCCCCTCCACGCGGCTCCCACCGTCGGCCGCGGCGAACTCTACATGAAGAACACGGTCGGCGGCCTGAACGAGAAACGGCACGTCATCGTTGACTGGGAGATCGTCTCGCCACAGGAGGTGCGCCTGCGTGGCGTGAACGTGCTCAGCGGCATGGGCCACGTCACTGCGGCTCTCCGCAAGGGGGTGTGGCACTGCGACGTCCCTCAGCTTGAGGCACGCATCAAAGGGGCGCTTCTCGACATCGCCCGCGTGGTCGTGGCCGGCAAGAGCGGCTTCGGCGCCAAGTCCACCTACAAGGTCGGCGACCGGATCCCCATCGCCGGTGAATCGTTCAGCTTCTGGGCTGATGACGGTGCCCACAGCCTCTTCGTAGCCCCGACCGAAACAGGCGAGGCACCGGATGAGTACCCGCGCATAGCCGGTTGCTGGAACGAGTTCCGTATCAGTCGTGACGAGAACGGGCGTTGGCTTCACGCAGAACGCTTGCAGGTGAAGGCCTCGAGTGCCTCCGAGCCGGGCTCCTTCATCAAGCGGGTGCGGCTGGAGTTCAGGCCTTCCCGCCCCGCTGCCCCCGCATCTGAAGAGAGAGATTGATGGTCAAGGTTCTAGGCATTCCGGTTCTTCTGCTCGTGCTGTGCATGTCGTCGGCTCGCGGCGCGGAAGGCGAGTTTGTGGTGTGGCGACGCACCACGTTCACCCACAGCCAGCGTATCTGGATGGATGGCCGCAGCTTCGAGAAGGACGTTAAAAATCTGCAGGTGCTGGTCCGCCTGACTCCCGAGCGCTTTGATTACAGCGCCTCAGCCCCCGATGGCTCAGACCTGGCATTCTTCGATGCCGGGGCCAAGGCCCGCTATGCACATGAGATCGAATCCTGGAATCCTGCAGGCGAGAGCTGCATCTGGGTCAAGGTTCCCCTGTTGGAGGCAGGCCGTCGCGACAACGTGCTGCTGCTCTGCTGTGGCGCCGACCGCAAGGTGTCCGCGCTCAAGGCCCACCGGGTGTGGAATCGCGTCTTCCTCGTTCACCACGGCGAGTCGCCGCTCGTCGACGTCAGCAAAGGCGGCACGAGCCTTGCTCTGAACGGCAACGTCGGCGTGACCGACGAGGGCTTCGCCGGTTCTTCGCTCGTCTTCATGCCGGACGAACAAGGCCAGCTTCTCACCGACGTTACCTCCTTGCCGAAGCGGTATACTTTCAGCACCTGGATCTGGTGGGCCGGCCAAGTGCCCGGTTCCGCCTTCCCGCGTCTGTTCCAGAAGCAGGATGGCGACGCACTGGCCGTGACGCAGTGCTTCATCAACCACAAGCGCACGTCCGGTCTGGTCGGCGCGATCCGGCTGCAGCAGAACTACCAGAATGGTGGCTCTGACTTCTGGTCCAGCGTTCCGGTTTCCGAGAGGCGCTGGGTCCACGTGACCATCGCCGTCAACAACAAGGGGGACACACCGAAGGTGGAGTTCTACTTCAACGGCGTCCGCGATACGGAGTCCTACGACCGCAATGGAGCATCCGGAGGCGTCGTCGACGACGCCGGTCCGGTGATGCTCTATAATCGCCAGGACGGCGCCCGGCAGTTCCAAGGCATGGTGGACGAGTCCCGCTTCGCCATGGGTCTTCGATCGCCTGACTGGATCAAGGCCAGTTACCTTGCCGAGTGTGATCGACTTCTCGACTTCATCGGTCCCGACATCGAGATCGCCGCCCAGCAGGAGAGCTACTACAGTCCTGCCTACCTGGAGGGCCTTCACGGCAACGGCTACCAGACGACCGTGCGCGCTGCTGGCGAACCCGTTGCCGTAACGGAGCTGGGCGGACAGCGCTTCTTCGCCTACCTTCCCTGTGACGAAACGGGAGTAGCCTTCGAGGTCGAGAACGAGGTAGGAACCACCGTCGCCGGCACCGTAACTTGGAAGGCCATCGATCTGGCCGAGGTCAGCGAACTGGCCGTTCCCACCGGCAGCACCATCAAGGTAGCCGGAGTCCAGACCTCGCCCCCGGCGATCTTTGAGGGATGTGGCGTGTATTCCGGCACCGTCACCTACATCAACGGTGCCTGGAGGGTCGCTTTCCCGAGTCCGGGCATCTTCGACGTGAGTGATGGTGCGGGCAACTCGTGCACCATCTCTGTCTACGGCGCGACGCCCAGAAGCGATGTGGCTTGCAAGGTCGACTACCGGCGTTGGGTACAGCTGAACACCGGCGCCACGGGAGATGGCCTTGAGTTCGCCAGCGGCGACGAGCGCCATCTCGTTATCGATGACGAGGCCCTGTGGTACGAGAAGGCCGGTGCGAGCTTCGTGCTCCTGCGGGCTGTCAGCAAGCAGGAGGCCCTGCTTGTCGCGCGCATGCCGGGCAGTGGTCCGGTGGTCTGCGCCCAGAAGATCATCCCCTACACGCTCAGCAGCAATTTCGCCCACGGCTACGTCTACACCCTCGATGACAACGGCTACGGGCACGGCACATTCACGGTGACCATGGATCCGCCGGTCCCACACCACAAGCTGACCGTCGACTTCTTCCATGCCGATGCGACCGTCAACGGGGAGCTGAAGTTCACGCTGGATACGGACGAGGATCTGGACGAGGACGGAAGCTGGTCGGGCAAGGCCGTCATCGAGCCCAATACGAGTGTGACCTGCCATACCTTGAAGGTGGAGGAGGACTGATCCATGAAACGGTTGAGGATTCTGTTCGCTTCCCTGCTGCTGGTCGGCTGGTCCGGTGTCGCCTACTGCGAGGACAAGCCTGATCCGACGAAGGACAAGCCGACCTTCGAAGAGTTGGTCGAGTTGGCCAAGAAGGCGGGCGATGTTCCCATCAACGGTGACGGCTGCGTCGCCAACGTCAGCGCACCGTGCTGCGTGCATCTCTGCGAGAAGTGGGATGCGACGGTCAAGGTCTGGCCGACGGCGGAAGGCAACAAGACGCCTAAGCACGACCCGGACGAGCCACTGCACAAGGTCACCATTGAGGGCCCGGCGTACGTCGCATGGGGCAGGAACAGGCGGACCGAGTGGACGATCCCGAAGTGCAAGGGCGAAATCACCATCAAGAGGATCACGCAGGACAGGTCGGCGAAGGCTGGCGACGAGGTCCTGATCAAGGTCGACGGGGAGCTGTGCGCGACCGTCGAGCTCTCAAGTGCCGTGTTCAAGGCCATGACGCGGGAGCCCAATCCCGACACGGGTGAGCCCTATGTTGCAGACCCCAGCAGGCCAGGCGGCCGCGACCCGGGCCATGCGTGGTGCATGGTCAAGGTCTGCCGGGACAAGCTCAACGATCTGGGACCTCTCAAGAAGTACGCCAACAAGCCCATCGGCTGGGGCGCCCTCAACTGGCCGAACGTAGAAGCTGGGCAGATGACCGCCCCGGGCTACTTCGTCATGCCCGACAAGAAGAACAAGGCCACCGCGAGCAAGAGCTGGTGCATCACCTTCGAGAACGCGAAGAAGGCTCTGGAGAAGGTCAAGGAGGTCGCCGAGGCCGACCCCAAGCCAGAGTACCACGTGACCAACTACAACTGCGTGGGCTTCGTTGTACAGATCGGAACCCTCGCGGGGGCGGCGGTCCCCAATGGCGTTGGGCCGATCAAGGTTCCGATGGGCGAGTTGACCATGACCCTCCAAGTGCCCAACTGCGGCGCCTTCGGCGTGCAGCTGAAGGCACTCAAGTGCAACCCCGAGAAGAAGCCGGAGGACGACGGATCAGGCGGCACCACACCGAACAGCGATCCCCCGAGTACAGATTGAGACAACTAGTTTCTCGACGGCAGCAGCACGAGCAGTAAGGTATATCAGGAGATGAAAATGAAGGGCAACACGAGCACAGTGACGCGAGGCCTTCGGTTGGCAGTGGTTGTACTGCTGACGCTTATCGCATGCGAGAGGGTGTATGCCATGGACGCGAATGCGATCCGCGAACGGGTTCTCGCCGATCAAGCGGAGTACTTCCGCACACTGGGCTCGCTCGAGAAGGTGCTGCAAGGCATCGAGATCGTCGAGAAGCCGGGCGTCAAGGAAGTCACCGGCAAGCTCGGTGACGCGACGGTAGCCTACACCTTCAGGTCAGTGATCAGGAACGAGGTCGAAACCTACGTTCCCGAGATGGTGCACATCGAGCGCAGCGGCCAGAAGAAGGTGACGCTCCACTGGGGCACCCTGGTCGGGAACTTTTCGATGGCGCAGGTGCACGACCTAGACGACAGCGGCAAGAGCGCGACCTACCTGCCGGTTCCCGCTGGCGGCGGCGTGCTGAACTATCAGAACGCACAGGGGTTGTTGCTCGGACACGCTGTCTGGGACGCCGCTGGCAAGCTGTCGGAAGAAGTAGCCTACGAGACCCCCAAGGCCATCAAGTGGATGGTCGAGACTCCCCATGCGCGCGCGGGGGGTAACATGCCGACTCCTAGGGAGAGCGTAGGGCTGCGCGACCGCGTTCTCTCTGGCCATACCACCTACTACCGTACCTACGCCGCCCTGGCCGAGACCGGCGGCGAACGCAGGGAAGCGGACGTCGATGGCGGCAAGCAGGTATCTGTGAAGATCGGCGAGGTCTCCCTCGTCTACCTGTTCCGATCGGTCGAGAAGGATGGCACCAGCGAACTTGTGCCACGATCGGTTCAGGTCGATCAGCCTCGCACCGCCCAGGTGCGGTTGACTTGGAGCCCGGAGGCAGGCTGCCTCGCTATGGGCGTGATTCGCAACGCCAAGAACACGTTCGATGCGGCCGTCTATCTCCCCGGCGCCGATGGCAAGAGTGGCGCTCTGCACTACCTGAATGCCAAGAGACAGGCCATTGGTCGTGCCGTGTGGAACGCCGAGGGGAAGATGACAGAGGATAAGCGCTATGATACGCCACGAGCAATCGACCTGGGCCCAAAGACTCCCTGAGCCTTTCCAACCAATATGAATCCTTCATCGGTCACTGACTCCCCAAAGGAATAATACATGCGCCATTGGCACATCTCGTTGCTGCTCTGCATGGCCGGTCTTTCGGCAGCAGCCGACCAGGTAGGGCCGTTCCAGTGGAGTTCGCGGTACTACGATCCCGCGAACCCCGTTCCCACGGCTATCTGCCGCGACGGCAGCGTTGCGAATGTCAAGGCCGTCAGTGGCGACCTGGCCTCGGGCGTCTGCTTCTTCTCTACCTGGAGCGGTGACACCCAGGCCGGCGGTCGCAGCGTCGATGGCGTCAACCTCTTCGGCCCGGCCGGGCAGAACGCATTTATCGCCCTGCGCAAGGACTGGGTGCTCAATGAGGGTGGCGAAGGCGGCCTGGGTTGGGTCTACTACCCGAAGTTCCAGCAGGACGGCGTCTTGGCTCTGGGCTTCGCCGATTGCGATGCCGCTGAGCTGAACACCGCTAGCGGTGTCGGTTTCGCACTTGAGAACACGCTGCCGTATGATCGCGTCATCGTGTCGCTTCCGTGGCGTTGGATCCAGGGCGGTGGCAGCGGCTACCAGACGGGTTCCTATGGCGGCAACCCGCCGGAAGCGGGAGTCTTCGCCATCCCCGCAGGCATGAGCCTCTCGGATGCCCAGAAGCAGGCTGCGACCTACCGCCTGGCAGGCCTCGACGGCTTGCTCAAGGAGGTCCAACCCCACATGTGGACACCGAGCTTCAAGCTCCAGCTCCTCGGCGGTGGCCGGTGGCAGGTCGTGATCGACATCGACTCGAATGGCCAGATCGACTACGTGTCCGGATCGGACGACGACGGCAACAAGCTGTCGCCCTTCGCCGACCTTGATGAGAGGTCGGGTCTGATCGTCTCCAACCGGAGCCTGATGGGCATCCATGGTGGTTTCGTCGGTCAAACCCAGGGCCACATCGTCTACCAGATGAGTGAGACGAGCGAATTGCCG
Source organism: Planctomycetota bacterium (assembly GCA_041641915.1). Taxonomy (GTDB): domain Bacteria; phylum Planctomycetota; class UBA11346; order UBA11346; family UBA11346; genus SLQH01. Next base: position 5,785 of record JBEPXK010000007.1, on the reverse strand, counting down.
GCGAAGAACTGCCGACCGTTTATCGCCAAGGTCCCTACGAAGGTGAAGGCCAGCCCGACCATCATCCACGGACAGGCATGGGGTGCCAGCTACCCCATCCTCGTCGAGACCTCGGCCGGTCACAGTTCTGACGTCACTCCGATGGGCAGCACCAAGGTCTGGTTCGAGGACGTGCCCCTCGACCCGACTCAGGACACCTTGATCACGTTCATCCAGGGTGTCGCTGGCGAAGAAGCCCGGATCAGCCGCCTGGTCGAATGGGTCCCAGTGGACATGTACCGCAACGAAACGGCCACGATCCGTGTCGGTGACCAGATCAAGCTGCAGTGCGTTGCCACTTGCGGCGCAGAGACCATCTCCATCGATGCCGATGGTGATGGCCTTGTTGACTATGAAGGCCCTGACGGGGCACCACTCGTCTACGGCTACGAGAAGGCCGGTGTGTACACCGCCAAGGCATTCAATGTGGACGGTGAGCTCATCGGTGCCTCCGAGATCACCGTTGCTGACATTCGTCTTCCCAAGCGGATATCCTGCCAGGTTGGCTTCACCCGTGTCGTGGACATCCACACCGGTCTGCACGATCCGGCCGACCTCTACATCACCACCAACGATAGCCAGAACCCCACGGGCACCATCGAGCCGAAGAAGGGCCGTTTCTCCCCCGCGCCGGCCTTGATTGCTGCCTCGGCCCAGGCGGACATCATGGCCGAGAACCACATGCGGATTCGCCTGACGGTCGTCGACCGTGGCGAGCCGGTCCTCCACGTGCGTCATGGTTCGGTGGAAGGGCCCATTCTGGCCATGAAAATAGTCGATGAGTTTGTTGCGAACACCTTCGATACCCAGCATATCGCCATCAACCACGACACGTCCGAAGCGAACATCCGTTACGAGATGACCCCGTTCATTCCGGATCTCGACGTGACCTTCACGACCTTCGCCAACAAGGCCTCCTTTGATGGTGATCGCTCCAAGAGCTTCTCCACCAACGATGCCGCAGTCGTTCTCGACGAGGCCACCGGTGAGACCAAGGCTGTTCTCGACGTTCCCATGTTCGTGCCTGCCGGCGAGAGCAAGTTCTGCATCAGCGGCAAGGTGTACGAAGCCTCCGACATCTCCGTTTCCGGCAACAAGGGAGGCAAGGGCGGCAACGGCGGTGACACCGGCGGCAACTCATCAGACGACAGCGAGAACACTGACAAGGCCTACAACGTCGGCGACTCCCTCGGCGTCAACGGGGACGGTTGCCGTATCAAGGTCAGTCGCTTGGTTTTCCCTGATACCAAGAAGCCCAGGCTCAGTGCGATCAAGGTTGATAAGAAGAACCGCGGTAAAGGGCCGGCCGAGACCGTGACGGTGCAGGAGCCGGACTGGAAGATCACCGAAAGCAAAAGGAGCATGGGGAGGTGGGAACTGCGGGTCAAGATTCAGCAGACCTGCAAAGGGAAGTGCTCCCGATCGTCATGCGAGCAGAAGAAGGGTACGTGCCAACGCAGCCATTGCGACCATGTCCACGAGGTTGCCATCGTGCCGGACCACAAGAACTGCAAGAATCTAAAGCAGCACGGCAATGGCATCTGCCAACCGTATTTCAAGAACAAGACGAACCGGCTGAACAAGAAGTGTGGCTACAAGCAACACCAGGACTTCGAGGTCAAGAGTTGCCAGATGCCGGGCTACTGGGATGTCAAGGTCGACAACACCGTCTTCAAAGAGCGCATCATCATTCCCGGGATGACCTTCACCAAGACCAAGAAAGGCTTTGAGCCTGAGTTTGACACGACGCACAAGCCCAAGGACAAAGGTAAGCCGGTGGAAACAACGTTTACGGTCAACGTTATCGGCAAAGAATACATCGACATCGATTACGGCATGCTCGTGCTCTACAACACCTCCAGCGAACCGGGCTACTGCATGAACTTCCCGCTGTGGAACAAGCTTCCCCGCGGCAACAAGCGCCACTCGAATATATGGAAGGACCTTCGCTTCTGCAAGGAGGCGAAGCCGTGCAGGGGCGAGTGCGATTGCCCAGGCGACACCTGGAAGGCCGTGAAGAATGGCCACAAGTTCGCAGCCCAGCGGAAGGGAGACGGCTTGGACGGATCGACGGTCACGGTCTTCTGTGATGACTTCGGTGCCTACGCCAAACTTGGCGGCGCCCTGAACTTCTCCATCAAGAAGGGGATCAACTGCGATGGGAGCAACCCCAAGTGCAGCGGTTCCGAGCACGGCAACTCCCACTGCAGTGGTAGCAGCGGGGGCTGCGACAAGGCCCATGGGGACGAGTGCATGTGGGTGAACCCCTGCGAATGCATGGAACCGAATCGGGAGAAGGACACGAAATACCTGTCGCGGGCTCGTCGCAAGGACGACTGGACGGAGAAGTGGACCAAGTTGCCCGTAGACGAGGACGGCAATGACATATGGGACGGATGGACCCATAATCGCGGTGGGGCTTCAGATGATGCCGAGCGGTACATTATGGGGAATAAGAGGGGCGACGGCTGGAGCCGATACGAGGAGTACCGTGGGGCGGTGGTGCTTGATGTGGTCGACAAGTCCGATGGTGGCGATGTTCACAAGCGGACCAATCCCAAGGGTCGGAACAATACCTACCACATCTACAACAAGTCCAGCTTGGACACCTCGTGGTTTCGCGATCTCTGCGGACTCGAGGTCCTGTTCATTAATCCGCGGCATGCCTACAAGAGGGCGTTGAATGCTAATAGAGAGTCGCATCAGGCGAATGGGGTAGATCAGCGTGGCGTGGAATTGCGCGTGGAAGTTGTGCCTCAGTACACCGGCAAGTGCTACGGGTTCGACAGGAACACACTCACCGAGCCTCATAGGATTACAAAGGTGGCAGTGGACAAGCGTGAAATCGATCGCAATTACGAGGGCCAGCCGTCTCACGGGGCCATGCTGAAGTTCGTGACCGCGCACGAGTTGATGCATTCGATTAATGCTCATCACCACTCTGACGCCGACGACGCTGCTCGCACGCTGGGAGATGATTGCATCATGCGGTACTTCCGGCGTGGCGAGGATATCACGCAGGTGGGCACTATTACCAAGATGAAGAGGATCTGTGGCGGCAAATCCACGACGAATCCGAAGTGGGACTGCTCCGATCAGACCTTCAACGTGAAGGACACCGAGTGATGGAACGTCTGCTGCCGTGCATGATTCTTCTGGCGTCGTTCATGTCTCTTCTCGCCTGTGCCGAGGGCGCCGGCGAGATAGAGGCCATCACTGAAGGTTGGGCGAAAATGGTGCGTCTGGAAGTGGTCCTCAGCCAGCAACTGGAGCTGCGAGAGAATGGGTTCGGTGAACCGGGATCCGAGGAAAGCTTCGGGCCTGACGTAGACTCAATACCTGCAGGACTTTCTGTCTATGTGTCCGCGAACGTCTTGAACCCAAGCAAAGAGAAGGTGCGCATACCCTCGGATTGGTGGAAGAATTTGTCTTTTGCGCTCACCTCGGGGGGCGAGATCACCGTCCTCAAGAGCGTCTTCAGTCTTGAGGACATGGACCTTCGTGGCCTGCGTAGGTCGGAGAAGAGAGGCTCGGAAGCTTCATTCTTGACCCTTGAACCCGGGAAGAAAACCCTTTCTGAAGACCTTCTTGTGAGTCTTCCCGAGAAGGTCGAGGTTGGCAAGATGACTATGGCATGTATGTGGGAAGGCGAGCGTGTGGCAACCAAGGAATTCAAGGTGGTTGCTCGCACGCCCGAACATGAGAACCTCTTCGTCGCGAAGAAGGGTCTTCTGGCGGGCAAAGCCGGTGACTTCAAGACGGCACTGTCGTGTCTTGAGCGGTGTATTGAGAATGGCCTGGAGACCTACCATGGCTGCCCGCTCGAATACTATGTCTTCAGGTGTCAGGTAGGCGCGGGCGCGTATGATGAGGCCCTAGCGCTTATAAAAAAGTACCGAAAGAAGGACGAGAAATCAGACATTCCCGTTCCCTGGCTCTTTGATGAGTTCAAGGCCTTGGTGTTGCATTATCAGAAAGCAGCGAAGAAGGGTCAGTAGAGATGAAGTACCTTGCTCTGCCGTGGATGGTAGGCGCTGCGCTCTGCGGTTGCAGCTCGGTGAGCGAGGTGGACGCTCCGCAGGGCGAGGTGGTCAGCGATGGCGCCCTGCCGACGCATCGACCGCATGATGCCCTGGTTGAGGCGCCTTCCATATCAACGCAACCGGCTACGGCAGTCGTGCCGGTAGCCGACGCGACCTCCGGGAAGTCCTCCCTCGTTCCCGTGTCGAAGGGCATCTTCGCCTCCGTCGTGCCGAAGCGGCTGGAACGGGCCGACGAGTGGGTCGGCCTCGAAGCGCGCCACATTGCCGCCAGCGCCTACCGCAGGTCCGATCCCGTCGCGGCGGCGAAGCTGTTCAAGGCGATGATCGCCGATGAATCCGAATCGGCTCGGTGGAAGAACTACTGCGTCCAGTACTTGAGCCAGATTTGCCTCGATGATCCCGACGAGGAACTGGTGATGGCGATCATCGGCTATACTGCGCATGGCGACGCCCTGGTGCGTTCGGTGGCGAACTACTCACTGGCGCGGCTCTACGACGAGATTCCCCGTCGACCGCGCATGGCGAACTTTTTCCATTTCATTCCCGTCGAGGACGTGCTTCTCAAGGACATCGATACGCTCGGGTTGGACCCATCAGTCCGGCTGGGCAAGATCCGTGGCGTCGGCCGCTGCGGCTTTGTACGCGCGCGCTCCACGCTCGAGAGCATGTTGCACCAGGACTACGGTATCGGCGCCCACGTGGCCATCTGCCATGTCCTGGCCAAGCTCGGCGACGCCGAAACGTTCTTCGTCTTCGAGCACATGCCCAGATGCATCGGTTCCCGTCGCCGCGCCGCCGACCGCTGCCTGCTGACCCTGGCACGCCGGTTCCCAAACGAAGTTCTCGGAACCGGTGGTCAGGCGGACGCCCGGGTGGCTGGAGCATGGCAGGTGGTCTATCAGGCCAGCGCGCGGCTCCATGCGCCAGACGAGCACGGCCAACCCGCCGAGGGCCACGGGTCGTCGCTGGAGTTCTGGAAGTCCATGCTGTCGACGGCGATGGCCGCGAAGTCCTGGCAGAATCGACGCCAGGCGGTGCGCGTCCTCCATGGCCTGACGACTCTCATGTCGCCGGCCACGCACAAGGGCGAGACGCCGTGCACATGCATCGAAGCGCTGCTGCCGACCTACCTCCAGCGCCTCGGGCAATGCGGCGTCGAGGCGGAAGCTGAGCAGTTGTCGTTCCTGGCGGAGAGCGGCGTGGACACGCGCGTCATCGCCTTGGTCGTGGCGGCCCGGTAGGCGACCGAACCCGCGCCTCAATCCCGATGGGATCGCAAGCGCAGGATGCTCCTGCGAATACGCTCGGCCTCCGGGGCGTAGATCGGATGTGCCACGCTGTTGAGAATGGCATCGTGCCAGCGCTGGCAGCGCTCCTCCGACAACTGGAAGAGGTAAAGCAGTTCGTGCGCCAGGCGCAGGTCCGGTCCGGCCAGGACCGTCTGCAGCGCGATAGCCTGCTGGTGGGGCGGGAGGGGGTTGGCGTCGATGAGCCACAGGCGTGCCTTGACGGACGTCAGCAGCGCGGCTTCGGTGGCTGGGAACAACGCTCGATCGTCGGCCGACAACGGCGCCTCGAAGGCGAGCCTCTCGAGTAACTCAAGGTAGTCACTGAGGTCATCGATGGCGGCAACGGATTTCGCCAAGCCGGCCCTGACAGCGGCGGCCGCCTCCTGCTGTAGCGACTCGTGCGCGTCGACGATC